>NZ_JBHWZH010000014.1:0-66127 GCF_042728285.1 Streptomyces sp. NPDC060194
GGTGGGGCGCGGGCCCGGCGGTCGTGCGGACGGGGTCAGGGCAGCCAGTACCCCAGCGCGTTCACCCGGTTCCTGGGCACCTTCAGCTCCTTGCGGACGTACGCGCCCAAAGCGCGCGTCGTCACGGTGTCGCAGGCGATCCACACGTACGCGTCCGACGTGTCGCCGCCGAGCAGATCCGGCAGCGCGGCCTTCACCTCCGCGACCAGATGCGCCCCGGCGTCCCGGCGCTCCAGGTGGTGCAGCGTGTGCCGGGCCGGGTCGAGCCGGAACGGCAGCTCCTTGTCGGAGGCGTGCGCCGTCTCGAACCAGATCGTCGCGGCGGCGTCGGGGACCGCGTCGAGCACCGAGTTGATCGCGGGCAGCGAGGCCGCGTCACCGATCAGGAACAGCCGGGCCGGAGCCGGTTCGGGCAGGTCGAAGCCGGTGCCCTGCAGGGTCGCCTCGATCGTGGCGCCCGGCTCCACGGTGCGGGCCCAGTCGCTCGCGGTGCCGTCGTGGAGCGCGAACTCCAGGCTGAACGTCCCGGCCGCCGGGTCCGGGTCGACGAGCGTGTACGCGCGCTGGTGCGGCTTGCCCGCCTGCTCGAACCAGAGCCTGACCCACATCGTCGGGTGCGCGCCCTTGGTCGCGGCGAGCAGTCCGCCGTCGGTCAGGTGCACCCGGCGGAAGTCCTCGGTGACCTGCTCGGCCCCGGTGACGGTGAACGTGAAGTCCCGCCCCCGCATCAGCTTGAGGACGACGCCCTCCCAGCCATGACCCACGGCAAACTCCTCCCCTGGTAGTTCTCACCCGATGTGATTTTAGGTAAGGCTAACCTAAAGGTCTGTCACCCTACCCCTGCGGGCCCGGCCCACACGGCCGTGAATCCCCGTACAGGTGTACGGGCCGGGCTCGATTGCCAGCGCAGGTCCGGCTGCGGGACACTTGCCCGATGGCAATGTTTCGATCGGATGAGGTGAGGGGTTCGCGCAGCGGGCCTTGCCCCATGTGACTTCTCTTCCTCGCGCACGCACACCGCGGCGGGACGCCCCGGGCCACCCCGTCTGGGAGGGCGCCCCCTACCCCGTGCTGGTCGCGGCGCCCGACGGCGAGGTCCGCTCGGCCAACGCCGCCGCCGGCGACCTCTTCCCCCGGCTCGGCCCCGGCGTCCTCCTCGCCGACGCCGTACCGGCCTGGCTGAGCGACGGCCACGGCCCGCGGGCCCACGGGGCCGTCTCCGGCGCGGTCGGCGACCGGCACTTCACGGCGCGCCCCGCCCCGCTCGGCGGCGGAGACCTCGCCTGGTGGCTGACCGACGACACCGAGCACCGCAGGACCCGCGCGGCCCTGCGCGCCGAGCGGGAGCGCACCGCCTTCCTCGGCGAGGCCTCCAACGCCCTGCTGTCGTCGCTGAACGTGGACCGCTGCATGGACGTCACCGCGCGGCTCGCGGCCGAGCACCTCGGCGACGCCGCCTTCGTGATCGCCCCCCGGTCCGGCAACCGCCATCCCGTCGTCGCCTGCGTCCGCGGCGGTGAGCCGCGGCGCGGGGAGCACGTGGTCAACCCCGACGACATCCCCGGCCTCGCCGAGGCGCTGCAGGGCTTCCCCCCGGTGCCCTCCCGCTGGATCGACCCCGCCGCCGCCCCGGACTGGCTCGTCCCCGGCGACTTCGGCCCCGTCGGATCGATCGTGGTCACCCCCCTGCCCGGCCACGGGGTGCCGGCCGGTGCGCTCATCCTCCTGCGCCGCGACGGCGAGGCCGCCTTCAGCCAGGACGAGGAGGTCTTCGCGCGGCTCTTCGCCGCCCGGGCCGGCGCCGCCGTCTCGGCCGCCCGGCTCTACGCGGAGCAGTCCTCCCTCTCCCGCACCCTGATGCAGGACCTGCTGCCGCCGGAGCTGCACCAGATCGCGGGCGTCGAGTTCGCCGGCGGCTACCGCCCCTCCCGTGTCCACGAGCGGATCGGCGGGGACTTCTACGACGTCCACCCGGCCGCCGCCCCGGGCCGGGCGTCCCTCGCCGTGCTCGGGGACGTCTGCGGCAAGGGCCTGGAGGCCGCCGTCCTGACCGGGAAGATCCGTAACACCCTCCAGGCGCTGCTGCCGATGGCCGACGACCACCAGCGGATGATCGACCTGCTCAACGGGGCGCTCCTGACCTCCCACCACACCCGGTTCGCGACCCTCGTCATGGCCTCCGCGGTCCGCGAGGGCGGCTCCGTGCGGCTGCGGGTGACCAGTGCGGGCCATCCGGCCGCCCTGATCGTCCGCCGGGACGGCACCGTCGAGGAGGTCGACTCCCAGGGCACCCTCGTCGGCGTGCTCCCGCACGCGAAGTCGAAGACCGCCGCCGCGACGCTCGCGCCCGGCGAGTTCCTCGTGCTGCACACCGACGGGATCACCGAGGCGATGGGCGGCCCGCTCGGCGACGAGCTGTTCGGCGACGCCCGGCTGCGCGAGGCGCTCTCCGCCTGCGCCGGCATGCCCGCGCAGGCGGTCGTCGAACACGTGCAGATGCTGACCTCCGACTGGGTCGGCTCCGAACCGCACGACGACATGGCCGTCATGGTGGTGGCAGCGCCCCGCTCCCACCACCTCAGCGCCGTCGACGGACACACCCGAGGCAGGTTCACCGCATGACGGCTCCACCGGTCACCGACCCGACGCTCTGGAGGGACAGGCTTTGGGAAGCCGTCTCCGAGGGCGACGAGCGCACGGCCACCCACGTGGTCCTCGGCGCACTCGACGAGGACTGGGACCCCGAGAGCGTCCTGCTCGACCTGATCGCCCCCGTCCAGGGCCGGATCGGCCAGGAATGGGCCGCCAACCGGATGACGGTGGCCCAGGAGCACGCGGCGACCGCCATCAACGACCGGGCGATCGCCGCCCTCACCCTGCGGCACCCGCCCGAGGACACCCCGGAGCGCGGCAGGATCACCGTGGCCTGCGTCGACGGCGAGTGGCACGCCCTGCCCGCCCGGCTGGTGGCCGAGGTGCTCCGGCTGCGCGGCTGGCGGGTCGACTACCTCGGCGCGCAGGTCCCCACCGACCACCTGATCGCGCACGTCCACCAGACCGGGCCGGTCACCGTCGCGCTCTCCAGCTCGATCGCCACCCGGCTGCCGGTCGCCCACGCCGCGATCACCGCCGTCCAGGCCACCGGCACCCCCGTCCTGGTCGGCGGCGCCGCGTTCGGCCCCCGCGGCCGCTACGCGCGCCTGCTCGGCGCGGACGCCTGGGCCGCCGACGCCCGCACCGCCGCCGACCGGCTGGCCGGCGACCGGCTCGGCCGGCCCGCCTCCCCGCACCAGCCCATCGACGACCTGCCGCACCTCGCGGACCAGGAGTACACGATGGTCGCCCGCACCCGCCCCCAGCTGGTGCGGACCGTCATCCAGGGCCTGGAGGAACGGTTCCCGGCCATGGGCGGCTACAGCCCCGCCCAGCGCAGCCGCACCGCCGAGGACGTCGACCACATCGTCCACTTCCTCGCCACCGCCCTCTACACCGACGACGCGGAGCTGTTCACCGGATTCCTGACCTGGACGGCCGACGTCCTGACCGCCCGCGCCGTCCCCTCGCACTCGCTGACCCCGGCCCTCGACGTCCTGAGCGAGGAGCTCAAGGACTTCCCCCGCGCCACCCGCATCCTCGAACGGGCCGCCGCCGTCCTCGCCCCGGGACCCGGGAGCGCCCTCGACTCCAGGAACCACGCATGACGCCGCCCGCCGGGTACGAACCCGCCCCCCTGCGCCTGACCACCGCCGCCGGACCGCACGCCGGCAGCGTGCACGTCGCGGTCCACGGATTCCTGGACTACGACAGCTCCGAGCACTTCCTCGACCTCGCCACCTCCCACCTCGACGCCGCGCCCGGCCTGCGCACCCTGTACCTGAACTGCGCCGACCTCACCGGCATCGACTCCATGGGCCTGGCCATGCTGCTGATGCTGCACCGCCGGACGACCGCCGCGGGAGTCGCCCTGCACCTGGAGAACCGGCCGCCCCTCCTCGACCGGCTGCTCACCGTCACCGGCACCCTCGACCACCTGGTCCCGGCCACCGGCGGCGAGCAGGTCCGGCACGACACGCCTCCGCCGTCCGGCCACCCGTCCGGGGCCACCACGCGGCCGCCCGGGTATTCCCCGTAGACCACCGGGTAGGTGGCCGGTCAGGGCGCACAACGCGTCGTGATCGTGCGGGAAGAGGATGGACCCATGGCTGACGGCCTGCTGGAAGAGGACCTGTACCGCTTCGAGGAGCTGCTCGACGACGACGAGCGCAAGACGCTCCACCGCGTCCGCGACTTCCTGCGCGCGGAGGTCGCCCCGTACGCGGACGGCTGGTGGGGCCGGGCCTCCTTCCCGCACCACCTGATCCCCCGTTTCGGTGAGCTGGACATCGCGGGCCTCGCCTTCGAGGAGTGCGGTGACACCACCGCCAGCAGCCTGCTCACCGGGTTCATCGCCCTGGAGATGGCCCGCGTCGACGCCTCGCTCGCCACCTTCTACGGCGTCCACGCGGGCCTCGCCATGGGCAGCATCGCCCGCTGCGGCTCCGCCGAGCAGCGCCGGCGCTGGCTGCCGGAGATGGGCCGGATGGAGAAGATCGGCGCGTTCGCCCTCACCGAGCCGCAGGGCGGCTCCGACGTCGCCGCCGGGCTGCGGACCACCGCCCGGCGCGAGGGCGACACCTGGGTGCTCAACGGCGAGAAGAGGTGGATCGGGAACGCGACCTTCGCGGACCTGATCGTCGTCTGGGCGAAGGAGGAGGGCGGCGAGGGCCGGGTGCTCGGCTTCGTCGTCGAGCGCGGCACCCCGGGGTTCTCCGCCACGCTCATCGAGAACAAGATCGCCCTGCGGACCGTCGAGAACGCCGACATCGTGCTCACCGACTGCCGGGTCCCCGAGGCGAACCGGCTGCAGGAGGCCCACGGCTTCCGCGACACCGCCGACGTCCTGCGCCGCACCCGCAGCGGCGTCGCCTGGGAGGCCGTCGGGGTGATGCTCGCCGCCTACCGGATCGCGCTCGACTACACCAAGGAGCGGCAGCAGTTCGGCGGGCCCGTCGCCCGCTTCCAGCTCGTCCAGGACCTCCTCGTCCGCATGGCCAGCGACGCCACCGCCTGCCTCGGCATGGTCGTCCGGCTCGCCCAGCTGGAGGACGCCGGCACCTTCCGCGACGCGCACTCCGCGATGGCCAAGGCCCACTGCACCACCCGGATGCGGGAGGTCGTCGGCTGGGGCCGCGAACTCCTCGCGGGCAACGGCATCGTCCTCGACTACAGCATCGGCCGCTTCGTCGCCGACGCGGAGGCCCTGTACTCCTACGAGGGCACACGGGAGATCAACACGCTGATCACCGGGCGATCGGTGACGGGTCTCAGCGCGTTCGTGTAGGTCCGGCCCTCGGGCGCCGATCGCAGCGCCGCCCCGGTCGGGGGCGGCGCTGTTTCGCGTTCTGTCGCAACTGTTGACATGTTCGCCGCGAGTCGTGACATTGGACAGCGCTCTTCCATCGATGTAAATGCGGTCGCCTCCCCCCACCGGCACGATGATCGAACAGGAATGGGGCCATGAAACTCTCCCGATTGCTCTCCGGCGCCGCTGCCGCCGCGCTGTCCGGCATCCTGGTCGCCGTGCTGTCGCTCGTGTCCGCCCCGCCCGCCGCGGCGGGGCAGGGGCAGCGGGCCGCGGACCCGAGCGTGATCCGGGTCGGCACCACGTACGTCTCGGTCCAGTCCACCGGCGGGGGCCTCGCCGTCCGCCGGGCGTCGTCCCCCGACGGCCTGTCCGCCGCGCCCGCCCGCACGGTGTGGACCGACAGCCGCCGGCTCGGCGAGGTGTGGGCGCCGGAGATCGTCCGCGACGGCGGGCGGTACTACATCTACTTCGCCGCGGGCGTCGGCGCCGCGCACCGGATGTACGTCATCAACTCGGCCTCGGCGGACAGCGGTTACTCCGCCGAGCAGCGGATGGTGCTGCCCGACGACAAGTGGGCGATCGACGGGACGAGCTTCCGGTTCGACAACCAGCGCTGGTTCGTCTGGTCCGGCTGGGCGGGCGACACGAACGTGGAGCAGAACCTCTACATCGCCCGGATGAGCTCTCCGACCGCCACCACCGGCCCCCGGTACGTCATCTCCCAGCCGCGCGAGAGCTGGGAGCGGGTGGTCGGCAACCCCTTCATCAACGAGGGCCCCGAGCCGATCCGCGACCCCGACGGCCGGCTGCACATCGCCTACTCGGCCAACGGCAGCTGGAGCGACCAGTACTGCATCGCGGACCTCAGGCTGCGGGCCGGCGGCGACCCGACGTACGTGTGGGACTGGTACAAGTCCAACGGCTGCCTCTTCGGCTCCCACCGGTCCACGATGATGGCCGGTTGGGACCCGACGCTGTACGTGAACGGGCCGGGACACCACTCCTTCGTGCTGCTCGACGGTGACATCACCACCAGTCCGCCGGCCGGCCCGCGCTTCCCGCTCATGTACCACGCCGTGCCGAAGGGCACGCCGTACACGTGGGCCAACCGCCACTGGTACTCCGGCACCTTCACCTGGTGGGGGAACACCACGTACAGCAGGGCCGACGTGCCCGGGCCGAACACGGACACCGGGTTCAGTCTGAAGTACTTCGAGTGACGTGACGCCTCCGGCGGGGCCGCCCCGCCGGATCGCGCCCGCCCCCGCCGCCGCGCGGGGGCGCGCGCCCACCCGCTGATCCACCGCCCCCACCCGCCCCGCACGGACTCCCGCACGCCGCCAGAGCCGTGGACGGCGTGCTGCCCGGACTCCGCGCGCCGTCCTGCCCTGGAGGAGTTCGATGCGCCGCATCCTCACCGGCTTGCTGGCCATGCTGCTCATGGCCACCGGCCTGGTGTTCACCGGAGCCGGCACCGCAGCCGCCGCGATCCAGCCCAAGACACCGCCCCTGAGCACCCCGTGGACCAACCAGGTGTCCACGACCGACCCGCTGCCCGAGTACCCCAGACCCCAGATGACCAGAGCGGACTGGCAGTCCCTCAACGGCGAGTGGGAGTTCCTGAACCCGCCCGTCGACGGCGTCGGCAACGTCAACCGCAACGCCGCCCCGCCGATCGGCCAGACCCTGCCCGAGCGGATCCTCGTGCCGTACCCGGTGGAGTCGGCGCTGTCCGGGATCATGCGCAACGACAACCGCGACCTGATGTTCTACAAGCGGTCCTTCACCGTCCCGCAGAGCTGGAACGGCCGCCGGGTGCAGCTGCACTTCGGCGCGGTCGACTACGAGGCGACCGTCTTCGTGAACGGCACCGAGGTCACCCGGCACAAGGGCGGCTACGACCGGTTCGAGGTCGACATCACGCCCCAGCTGCGGTCCGGCGCGAACGAGTTGATCGTCCGCGTCTACGACCCGACCAACGGCCGCGGCGAGAAGCAGCCCACCGGCAAGCAGGTCGACAACCCCGGCGGCATCTTCTACACCCCCACCTCCGGCATCTGGCAGACGGTGTGGCTGGAGCCCACCTCCGCCTCGTCGATCTACTCCGTCGACATCCGCGCCGATCTCTCCGACAACACCGCCCGGGTCCGCGTCTTCACCCGCGGCAGCGTCACCGGCCACACCGTCCTCGCCGAGGCCCTCAACGGCTCCACGGTGGTGGGCAGCACGGTCGGCGGCTTCACCGAGTTCTCCGTCCCCGTCCCGAACGCCCGCCGATGGTCGCCCGACGACCCGTTCCTCTACAACCTGCGGGTCACCCTCCGCAACGCGTCCGGCACCCCGGTCGACACCGTCACCAGCTACTTCGGCATGCGGGAGGTCGGCAAGAAGCTCGTCAACGGCGTCCTGCGGCCCACCCTGAACGGTGAGTTCGTCTTCCAGGTCGGCACGCTCGACCAGGGCTTCTGGCCCGACGGCCTCTACACCGCGCCCACCGACGCGGCCCTCGCCTTCGACCTGCAGAAGCACAAGGACCTCGGCTTCAACATGGTCCGCAAGCACATCAAGGTCGAACCCGCCCGCTGGTACTACCACGCCGACCGGCTCGGACTCCTCGTCTGGCAGGACATCCCCTCCACCCCGACCGGGGACCAGACCCGAACGGCGGCGCAGCAGGCGCAGTTCGAGACCGAGGCGCGCGAGATCGTCGACGAGCACCGCTTCTCGCCCGCGGTCATCGCCTACGTGCCCTTCAACGAGGGCTGGGGCGAGTGGGACATCAACGCCACCCGGCGGATCTCCGAGGACATCAAGAACCAGGACCCGTCCCGCCTGATGAACGCGCACTCCGGCTACAACTGCTGCGACTCCCGGGGCGACCCGGGCACGGGTGACACCCTCGACTGGCATGCATACACCGGTCCGGACGCCCCCCGCCCCTCGGCCACCCGCTTCTCCACCCTGGGCGAGTTCGGCGGCGTCGGCCTGCGCACGCCCGGCCACGAGTACAGCCCCAACGGGCAGTTCTTCGCCTACGAGCAGGTCTCCAGCGCGGCCCAGCTCAACGACCGCTACACCGGCATGGTCCGCGACGTCCAGCAGCTCATGACGACCAAGGGCCTGTCCGCGTCCATCTACACCGAGATCACCGACCTGGAGGGGGAGTACAACGGCCTGTTCACCTACGACCGGCGCGTCCAGAAGGTCGACACCGCGCAGGTCCGCAACGCCCACCTCGCGCTGATCGCGGCCTCGCGCAACCAGAACGCGTCCCCGAACCTCACCCTCGGGCACGTCCGCTCGTTCAAGGTGACCACGGCCGGCTTCACCGACCGCTACCTCCGGCACGCCGACTACGTGGCCCGCACCGACGTGATCAGCGCGGCCTCCTCCGACAGCGCCCGCCAGGACGCCTCCTTCCGCACCGTGCCCGGCCTCGCCGACCCGCGCTGCTACTCGTTCGAGTCGGTCAACTTCCCCGGCCGCTACCTGCGGCACGCCGGCAGCCGGGCCCGGGTCGAGGCGGGCGCCGGGGGCTCGTTCAACGCCGACGCCACCTGGTGCAGCAGGCCGGGACTCTCCGGCGGCGGCACGTCCTACGAGTCGCTGAACTTCCCCGGCAGCTACCTCCGGCACTACGCCGAGAACGTCTACCTCGCCCGCAGCGGCGGCCCCAACGCCTGGGACACCGCCACCAACTTCAACGCCGACGCCACCTGGAACACCGCCGACCCCGCCCTGTGGCGCAGCTCCGCGGCGCTGCCCGTCGACACCCGGCGCTCGTTCCAGGTGACCACGTTCAACCTGACCAACCGCTACCTGCGGCACGCCGACAGCCTCGCCTATACCGAGGTCGTCACCTCCGGCAGCCCCGCCGGTCTCAAGGCGGACGCCACCTACACCGTCCGGCGCGGGCTCGCCGACTCCTCCTGCTACTCCTTCGAGTCGGTGAACTTCCCCGGCCAGTTCCTGCGGCACGCCGCGAGCCGGGTCCGCAACGCGCCGAGCGAGAACACGGCGCTCTTCCGGTCCGACGCGACCTGGTGCGCGCGGCCCGGAGTCGGCGGCACCGGGGTCACCCTGGAGTCGATCAACATCCCCGGCTCCTACCTCCGCCACTTCGATTCGCAGGTGTACATCGCCTCCGGCAGCGGTGACGGCGGCTACAACCGTCCGCAGACCCTGACCGCGGACAGCAGCTGGAACATCGTCGCCCCCTGGGCGCCGTGACCGCTGCGTGAGCCCGACGGGTGCCCGGCCGGTGCGTGGAGCGCCGGGCGGGCACCCGCTCCGCCTAAGCTCTCCGGTATGCGCACGGTGGAACTGCTCCTCGACGAGCACACGGAGCAGCGGGTCGTCGACGCCTGGCACCGGCTGGCCGCCGCCGGCCTGCCGAGCCAGAGCAACCACTCCCACCCCACCAACCGACCGCATCTCACCTTCGCGAGCGCCGACGCCTGGACCCCGTCGGCGTTCGCCGCCGTGCGCGCCGAGCTGCACGGCCTCGACCTCCCGGCCGCCTTCGACGGCCTGCTGCGGTTCGCCGGCCGGTACGACGTCCTCGCCCTGCGCGTCCGGCCGGACGCGCGCCTGCTGCGGCTGCACCGGACCGTGCACGGCATCCTGCGCGACGCCGGGGTGGAGGCGGGCAACCCCCATCTACAGCCCGGTAGTTGGCAGCCGCACATCACGCTCGGGCGGGCCCGGGGCGCGACCTGGGACCTGCCCGACGACCTCCTGCTGCCGCCCGCGCTCCGCGGCCCCGCGGCCCCCGCGGGCCGGTTCGCCGCGGCCCGGACCTACGACTCGGCCTCGCGGACGACCGCGGGCCTGTAGCCCCGTCGGAGCCGCCCCCGAGGGCCCTATTGACGCGCCCATGCCACGGGGGCATCTTCGTGCTGTCGCACGTCCACCACCCCCCGAAGGACTCCCCATGCGCTCAGCCTTACGCGGCAGACGCACCACCCTGCTGGCCGCCGCGCTCGCCCTCGCCGTCGCCGCGCCCCTGACCGCCGGCGCCACGGCCAACGCCGGAGGACCGAAGCCCGTCCCGGCCAAGGTCCTGGCCGACGAGGCCGTCCGGCAGTACGAGATCCACGGGCCCTCCACCCCCGAGGCCCGGACCGCCATCGCCCGCACGGGCGTCTCCATCGACGAGGCCGACGGGCACGCCGTCGTCGTCACCGCCGACAAGGCGCAGGCGGCGAAGCTCCGCGCCGCCGGCCACACGCTGGAGCTGCTGCCGCCCCCGCCGGCGCGGAAGACGGCCGCGGACGGCGCGCAGACCTTCGACTTCCCCTCCGCCGACGCGCGCTACCACAACTACGCGGAGATGAGCGCGGAGATCGACCAGCGCATCGCCGCCAGCCAGGGCCGGATGGTCAAGCGGGTCATCGGCAAGAGCTACCAGGGCCGGGACATCGTCGCGATCAAGATCAGCGACAACGCCGCCACCGACGAGAACGAGCCCGAGGTCCTCTTCACCCACCACCAGCACGCGCGCGAGCACCTCACCGTCGAGATGGCGCTCTACCTGCTGCGCGAGTTCAACGAGGACTACGCCACCGACGCCCGGATCCGCAACATGATCGACGGGCGCGAGATCTGGATCATCCCGGACCTCAACCCCGACGGCGGCGAGTACGACGTCGCCACCGGCTCGTACCGCAACTGGCGCAAGAACCGGCAGCCCAACTCCGGCTCCAGCTACGTCGGCACCGACATGAACCGGAACTGGAACTACAACTGGGGCTGCTGCGGCGGCTCCTCGGGCTCGACGTCCTCCGACACCTACCGCGGCCCGCGCGCCGAGTCCGCGCCCGAGGTGAAGGTCGTCGCGGACTTCGTCCGCAGCCGGGTGGTCGGCGGCAAGCAGCAGATCAAGGCCGCGATCGACTTCCACACCTACAGCGAGCTGGTCCTGTGGCCCTACGGCTACACCTACAACGACACCGGCCCGGGCCTGACCGCCGACGACCGCAACGTCTTCGCCACCGTCGGCGGGAAGATGGCCGCGTCCAACGGCTACACCGGCCAGCAGTCCAGCGACCTGTACATCACCGACGGGTCCATCCCCGACTGGCTGTGGGGCAACCAGAAGGTCTTCGCCTACACCTTCGAGATGTACCCGCGCAGCGCGTCCGGGGGCGGGTTCTACCCGCCGGACGAGGTGATCGAGCGGGAGACGAGCCGCAACCGGGACGCGGTGCTGCAGCTCCTGGAGAACGCGGACTGCATGTACCGGTCGATCGGGAAGCAGGCGCAGTACTGCTGAGGGATCGCAGCCGGTGAACGCGTGCCCCGGGCCCGGCGGGCCCGGGGCGCACGTGCTCTCCGTCAGCAGACGGCGTCCTTGCCGCCGGCGCCGTAGGACTCCACCTCGACCCAGTAGTCGGTGCCGGGGCCGGCACCGAGGCCCGTGGGCTCCCCGAGGCTCTCCGCCTCGAAGTGCGGAGCCGCGACGACGAGCACCCGCAGGCTCATGCCGTCCTTGCCGAAGCACTGCTCCTCGGGGAACCACCGCCATCCGTCCCGCTCCGCCTCCGCCCGGTAGTGCTCCTGCACCTCGTCACGCGTCCCCGGGAAGGTGTACGTCCGCTTGGCGTACGCCACCACGTCGCCGCTGTCCGCCCAGCAGTCGGCGTCGACCTTCTCGAATCCGTCGGCGGCCTCGGCTCCCAAGGGCTCGGCTTCGAAAATGTCGAGCCCGGTCAACTCCGCCACCCGCTCCTCCGTCCCGTCGCAGTCCTCGGCGAGATCGAGCAGCGCGCAGCCGGTGAGCGACACGGCCGCGAGCGCGGTCGTCAGGAGCAGGGACATCGGACGGACCAGACCAGCAAGCCGGGTCAAATCGGGCTCCACGGGGTCGAGTTGGCGATCGTGATCAGTCGGATCCTACGCACGGTCCCGCTCACCGCATGTGCATGTGGAACCCGGCCGGGGGCAGGTCCAGTAGCTGCACCAGCGTCGGCCAAGCGCCCTCGTCCCCCTCCACCGTCCGCGCGGAGGCCAGGACGTCCGCGTCCGTCTCGACGAGGGCCTGGCGGTCGTCCGCGGGGCCCGTTTCGACGACGAGCACCCGGTGGCGTACGCGCACGGTCAGCTCGTCGCCGGAGTCCGTGAACCGCACGCCCACCACCAGCGTCCTCCCCGCCGCCTTCTCCGCGTCGAGTCGGTAGCGCCAGCCCGCGACGACCTCGGGGCCGGTCCGCGGCGCCGCGATGAGGGGGCCGACGAAGTCGAGGATCAGCTGCGGGTCGAAGACCTGCTCCAGTTCGAGCGCGCCCGTCAGGTACCACGACCGGGCGATCGGGTTGACCTGCTGGTACCCGATCGCCCGCAGCGCCGCCGCCTTCACCAGCCGGGCGTCCTGGCTCGACGGGTCCGCCCGCAGCGCCACCTGCGCCAGCTCCGCCGCCAACTGGTGCCGTCCCGCCCGGTGGTCGTCCTTCGCCGCGGCGAGCACCGCCTCGACCCCGCCCATCAGCTCCGCGAACCGCCGTGCCTGGACGGCCGGTTCGGAGGGAAACATGTCCGTCGCGTCGCCCGAGAACCAGCTGACCCACCCGGTGAAGAACTCCGGCACGGTCGTGAACGGCACCCCGTACGTCGGCACGGTGAACGGCGGGTCGAGGACCTCCTCCGGCAGCTCCTTGAGCGCGTGCTGCAACTCGACCGGCGTGTACCCCTTGTTGATGAGCCGGATCGACTGGTCCCACAGGTACTGCGTGGCGTCCCGGTACTTGGTGACCGCCGCCGCGATCCGGTCCTTGCCCCGCAGCGGTTCGATGTGCGAACCGACCAGCCACTCCGGGCGGATCGCCAGCACCCGGTCCAGGGCGCCGACGTAGTGGTCGGGGATCCGCGGCCGGGACCCGCGGATGGTGTGCATGTTCGGGAGGCCGGTGAAGAACTCGTCCGCGATCAGCACCACGTCGAACTGCGGCAGGTGGATGCCGAACTCGCTGATCGCCTCCCCGCCCGTGTGGAAGGCGCGCAGCTCGACGCCCTCGATCGTCAGCACCTCGTCGCCGCGCAGCAGCCGGGTCGGCGGGACGAAGCCGGGGGTGCCGCCCGGGGGCAGCAGCCCGATGCCGTGGTGGTGCCGGTCCTCCGGGGGCAGCAGCGCCCCGCCGAAGTACGCGATCCCCATCGCCTGCCGGTCCGCGATCTCGCCGTACTCCCCGGCGCGCTCCCGCTCGAAGTTCTCCCACGCGTAGATCGTGACGCGCCCCGCCCTGACGTCGTCGGGGTCGACCAGGGCGGTGGTGCCGTTGTAGTGGTCGGCGTGGTGGTGCGAGTAGAACACCGCGCGGATCGGTTTGCCGGATACCTTGCGGATCTCCGCCGCGATGATCTCGCCCGCCTCCACACTGACGCCGGTGTCGTACACGATCAGGCCGTCGTCGCCCTCGATCACGATGCTGTTGCCGAGGTACCCGCCGGGGCAGTGCACGGTCCACACCGGCAGGTCTCCGCAGCGGTAGGTGCCCTGCCGCTCGACGGTCAGCTCGCGGTGCTCCAGGAAGTAGTCGGGCCAGGTGCGCTCGACGTCGTACGGGTTGGCCACGGGGGTGCGCGTCCTCTCTCGGTGCGGGTCTCGTCGTCGCCCGGCGGGTCAGCCCACGCCGTCCGCCGTCTGTACGGGGTCGGCGGCGGCGGTGTGCCGGGCGCGGGTGGTGAGGAACCAGCCGAAGCCCGCCGTGGCCGGGATCATGACCACGGCGTAGACGGCCGCGGGGACCGCGAGCCGGGTGCTGTCCATGGTGGCGATCGCGAGGGTCATCGCGAGGGTCGCGTTGTGCGCGCCGATCTCGAACGCGGCGGCCACCGCCTGCCGGTGCCGTACGCCGAACGCGCGCGGCACCCAGAAGCCGACCGCCAGGCTCACCAGGCAGAACAGCAGCGCGGCCAGTCCGACCTGGGCCGCGTACCCCCCGATCGCCGACCGCTCGCTGAAGACCGCGGCGACCACCACCAGGGCGAGCACGGCCGTGGAGACGAGCCGCACCGGCCGGTCGAGCCGGTCCGCGAGTCCCGGCCGCGCCCGCCGCACGAGCATGCCGATCGCGACCGGCACCAGCACGATGGAGAACACCTCGAGGACCTTGCCGAACTGCAGGGTGACGCCGTCCTCGCCCAGGTCGGGGTCGAAGTACCAGAGGCTGAAGTTGACCACCAGCGGCAGCGTCACCACCGCGAGCACCGAGTTGACCGCCGTCAGCGTCACGTTGAGGGCCACGTCCCCGCGGAAGAGGTGGCTGAAGACATTGGCGAGGATGCCGCCCGGCGAGGCGGCGAGCAGCATCATGCCCGTCGCGAGCACCGGGGAGAGGCCCAGCGCGAGCACGATCCCGAAGCACACGGCCGGCAGGACGAGCACCTGCAGCACCAACGCGACCGTCACCGCTTTCGGGTGCTCGGCGATCCGCCGGAAGTCGAGCGACGTCAGCGACAGGCCGAGCCCGGCCATGATGACGGCCAGCGTCACCGGCAGCAGGACCTGGGTGAAGACGGAGTCCATGGGCGATCTCCAGCGGGCAGAGGTGGGGGCGACGGCGCCCCGGCGGGTTGATCACTCGCACCGTAGGCTCAACACCCGCCCGGCGGAATGGCCCCGGGCACACGAATCCCCGCACCAGGGTCCGCGGACACGGTGCTCAGGACCTCCCACGAGACGCGGGCCGCGACCCCGAACACCGCCCTCCGGCCTTCGCGCCGTCCCCCTGGCAGGCCGCCCCGGGGCGGCCTGAGCCCGGCGCTGACCGCCCCCCGCCCGCCCCGCCGTACTCGAACCCCTGTGCCGAATGGCAGGTCAGGTGCATCGCGTCTAGCGTCCGGAGCATGACTGCACACCACGCCCCCGGAAGGCGTGCCCCGCGATGACCGAAGCGACATCCTCGCGCGCCGGCACCCCGCCCCCGCGCGGCGGCGGCAACAACAACATGGCGCTGCTCGTCATCGCCTCCTGCCAGCTCATGGTGGTGCTCGACATCACCATCGTGAACATCGCCCTGCCGCAGATCCAGTCGGAACTCGGCTTCTCGACCGAGTCGCTGTCGTGGGTCATCAACGCCTACACCCTGACCTTCGGCGGACTGCTGCTGCTCGGCGGACGGCTCGGCGACATCCTCGGCCGGCGGCGCGTGTTCGTCTTCGGCGTGCTGCTCTTCGTCTTCGCCAGCCTTCTCGGCGGGCTCTCGCAGGACTCCTGGCAACTGCTGGCCGCTCGCGCCCTGCAGGGTGTCGGCGGGGCGATCGCCTCGCCCACCGCGCTGTCCCTCATCACCACGATCTTCCCGGAGGGGCCGGAGCGGAACCGGGCCTTCGGCGTCTTCGCCGCGGTCTCCGCCGGCGGCAGTGCCATCGGCCTGCTCGCCGGCGGCGTCCTGGTCGAGTGGCTCGACTGGCGGTGGGTGCTCTTCGTCAACGTGCCCATCGGCCTGCTGATCGTCCTCGCCACACCGCGCTACATCCGCGAGTCCGAACGCCGGCCCGGCCACTTCGACCTCACCGGCGCGCTCACGGCGACCGCCGGCATGGGGCTGCTCGTCTACGGGTTCATCCGGGCGTCGGAGGACGGCTGGAGCGACGGGCTCACCATCGGCTCCTTCGTCGCGGCCGTCGTGTTCCTCGGGCTGTTCGTCGTGGTGGAGAGCCGCTCCCGGCAGCCCATCACCCCGCTGTGGATGTTCCGCGACCGCAACCGGGCCGGCGTCTACGGCATGATGCTCACCCTGTCCGCCGCGATCTTCGGGATGTTCTTCTTCCTGACCCTGTTCGTGCAGAACGTGCTCGGCTTCAGCCCGCTGGTCGCCGGGCTCGCCTTCCTGCCGGTCAGCGCGATCATCGCGGTCGGCGCGGGCCTCGCCTCCCAGCTGCTCCCGCGCTACGGCCCGAAGCCCTTCATGATCACGGGCGCGGTCCTCGCGGCGGCCGGTCTCGGCTGGCTGACGCTCACCGACGCCGACAGCACCTACGCGGGCAGCATCCTCGGCCCGATCCTGGTCTTCGGCCTCGGCATGGGGATGCAGTTCGTCTCGCTCACCCTGATGGCGGTCTCCGGGGTGGAGGCGGAGGACACCGGTGCGGCCTCCGGCATCCTCAACACCATGCAGCAGGTCGGCGGCTCGCTCGGCCTGTCCATCCTGGTCACCGTCTTCGGCGCCGCCAGCCGCCACGAGGCCGACGACCAGATCCCCCGCTTCCTCGCCGAGGCGACGCCTGCCCAGCAGCTCCAGTTCAAGCGGACCGGCGAGCTGCCCCCGCCCTGGGGCGACCAGGTGCTGTCGTCCGGCGTCTCCTCCGCGTTCGTCGCCGCGGCCCTCTTCGCCGTGGTCGCCGCGCTGATCGCCGTGTTCGTCATCCAGGTCCGCGCCTCCGACCTCGAACGACTCAAGGGCGGCGCACAGCTCCCGCCGCCGGGCTGACCCGCGGCCGCCGGCGCGGGAGGGTCCGGAACCCCGACGGGCATCCGGACCCGGCCGCCGCCCGGCTCCCGAGCTTCCGCGCTCCCGTGCTTCCCTCCCGGGTCTGTCCTCATCGGCCGCCCCTCGCTAAGGTGTTCGCACTGTCGACCATGTGTTGGCATGTCGAACAAGGGGGGTCGGTCATGGGGCGTCACGTGCCCGCCGTGACCCGGGCGCTGGACATCCTGGAGCTGTGCCTGGACGGGGACGGGGTCCTGACGGCGCCGGAGGTCGTGCGGGGACTCGGGTTGCCGCGCACGACGGTGCACGAACTCCTCACCACACTCGTCGCGCGCTCCTATCTCGTGACCGTGCCGGGTCGGCCCGGGCACTACCGGCTCGGGGTCCGCGCCTTCCAGCTCGGGAGCCGGTACGCGGAGCAGCTCGACCTCGCCCAGGAGGGGCAGGAGGTCGCCCGCCGCGTCGCCGAGACCTGCGGCGAGACGGTCCATGTCGCCGTCCTGGACGGCCTGGACGTCATCTACGTGGCCAAGGCGGACTCCACGCACGCGGTCCGCATGGTCTCCGCCGCCGGGCGCAGACTCCCCGCCCACTGCACCGCCGTGGGCAAGGCCCTGCTGGCCTCCCTCGCCCCGGCCGAACTCGACGCGCTCCTCGCCTCGGCCGGCCCGCTGCCCGCGATGACCGCCGGGAGCATCACCGACCCCGCCGCGCTGCGGGCCGCGCTCGGGGAGATCGCGGCGTCGGGGGTGGCGAGCGAGGAGCGCGAGTCGAACCCGGACGTCGGCTGCCTGGCCGCCCCGGTGAAGGACGGGCGGGGGCGCGTGGTCGCCGCGCTGTCGATCTCCGTGCCGATGATCCGGCTGAGCGACGAGCGCCGGACCGAACTCCGGGCGCTCGCGGTGCAGGGCGCGACGGACCTCTCCGCGCGCCTCGGTTTCCGGGGGGCGCAGTGAACGTCGAGGTCGCCGTGCGGGCGCAGGCCGCACTGGGGGAGGGGGCCACCTGGGACGCCGCCGCGGCGCGGCTGGTCTGGGTGGACATCCTCGGCGCGCGCGTCCACACCTTCACCCCGGCCACCGGCGGGCGCACGGTGACGGCGACCGGCCAGCACGTCGGCGCGGCCAAGCCCCGCACCGCCGGCGGCCTCGTCGTCAACCTGCGCGACGGCGTGGGGCTGTACGACGCCCGCGGGGCGTTCAGCTGGCTGCACCGCGAGCCGGTGCCCGGCCGCCGGGCCAACGACGCCGCCGTCGCCCCCGACGGCGCCCTGTGGGCGGGCACGATGCGCTACGACGAGGCCCCCGGTGGCGGCAGCCTGGCCCGGTACGGCCCCGACGGGGCGGTCACCCCCGTCCCCTGGAGCATGTCGGTCAGCAACGGCATCGGCTGGAGCTCCGACGGCCGACGCATGTACGTGGTGGACTCGCCCACCCGGCGCATCGACGTCTGCGACGTGCACAGCGGCGAGCCGCTCCCCACCGGCCGCCGCCCCTTCGCCGTCGTCGAGGAGGGCGCCGGATGGCCCGACGGTCTGACCGTGGACGCGGAGGACGGCGTCTGGGTCGCGCTGTGGGACGGCGGCGCCCTCCGCCGCTACACCCCGGACGGCGTCCTGGACCGGATCGTCCCGCTTCCCGTGCCGCGCCCGACGGCGTGCGCCTTCGGCGGCGCCGACCTGACCGACCTGTACGTCACCACGGCGCACCGGGGGGCGACCCCCGGTGCGCCGCTGTCGGGCTCGCTGCTGGTCCTGCCCGGAGCCGGCCGCGGTGTGGTGCAGCCGGCCTTCGCGGGCTGAACCGGGCGTCAGGAGTGCTCCGGCCCCCGGGCCGGGTCCGGGTCCTCCTCGAAGCGCCGCAGCTCACCCGGCAGTCGTGACCCGAGTGGCGACATCCCGCCGTCGGCGCCGTGCCGGGCGAGGAGGTCCAGGACGAGCCTCCCCCGGCGCACGCGCTCGCGGGCCGTGGCGAGGACGGTCTCCCGCAGGTGGAGGCCCGAGGGGTACAGGGGAGGCGCCTTGGCGAGGCCGAACTTCAGGTAGAGAGGGGCGGCGCGCCGGATCAGCTCGGCGACCTCGTACATGCGGACGTAGCCGCCGAGGTCGTCCGGGGCTTCGACGTAGAGGTCCAACGGGGCGCGGCTGACCCGGCGGATCTCGGTGAAGTGCTCCAGGGTGAGATCGCTGGGCACGTTGACCGAGTCCGCCCCCAGCCGTTCGTGGACCGCGTACGCCGCCGGGTTGACCGGGCCGACGAGTGCCGACACCTTCAGCGTGGTCCCGGCGGGCAGGAGGCCCCGGGCCCGTGCGCGGTGCAGCGTCCACAGCACGCCCTCGTCCGCCACGAGCAGGCAGCCGACACCGAGTGCGGTGGCGCGGACCGCGTCCTCGACGCAGCCGGCCACGGCGGCCTGTCCGCGGGCACGGGTCCCACCGCCGCGGGAGTCCGTCCGGGTCGAGCCGCCGATGTCCCAGGTGCCGCGCGGGCCGGTGAACAGGCACAGTTCGACGCCCCGTTCGGCGGTCGCGGCGGCCATCTCCGCGATCTCCGCGTCGGTCAGCATCCACACCCCGCTGCCCTGGCTCACGCGGTGGACCGGGACGTCGAGGCGCGCCGACTCATCGAGGACCGCCGCCAGAGCCTCGGGGCCCTCGACGGAGGGGATTTCGACGCGCCAGCGGCCGCCGTCGGGGAAGCGGTGCGGCGAGGCGTCGGCCGCGTCCGGGTCGGGCCCGCCCAGGCCGAGCGCGGTCATCAGGGGCTCCCCGGGCGGACGGTGGGGGACGGAGACGGACATGGGGCTCCTGGGGTCGAGGGGGCGGGCACGGGTGGGGCTCACGGGTGGAGCAGGACCTTGCCCACGCCGGGGCGGCCCGATCCCGCCAGGTCGATCGCCGCGCCGGCGTCGCCGAGCGGGAGGCGGTGGGTCACCAGCGGAAGGGGGGTCAGCAGCCCCGCGGCGAAGGCGCGCACGGCATGGGTCCAGGCGGCGGGTGTCGCACCGAACACCGTGCGGACCTCCAGCTGCCGCACGACGAGGTCGGTCGGGTCGAGCCCGAGCGCTCCGGCGGCGGGGATGCCGGTGAGCACCAGCCTGCCGCCCCGCCGCAGCAGCGCGGCGGACCGGTGGGCGGCGGACGCCGAGCCGGCGGCCTCGACGACCGTGTCGAAGTCCGCCGGGTCCGAGGAGCCGTCCGCCGTGCGGTAGGACGTGGCGCCGAAGAGGCGGGCCGGCTCCGCGCGGTCCGCGCGGGTTCCGAACACGACCAGGTCGGCGGGCGAGGCGGCGGCCAGGAGCTGCGTCGCCAGCAGGCCGAGCGTGCCCGTGCCGACCACGGCGACCCGTTCGCCGGGGCGGACGTCCGCGAGGAGTGCCGCGGACGCCACGCAGGCGGCGGGTTCGAGCAGGGCCGCCGCGGTCAGGTCGGCGTCGTCGGGCAGCGGGTGGAGGAGGCGTGCGGGGAGGGTGAGGGTGGTGGCCATCGCCCCGGGCCGGGTGAAGCCGGTCTCCTCGTAGCCGGCGGTGCACAGGGTGGTGTCGCCGGCCCGGCAGCGGGCGCAGGTCTGGCAGTTGCGGAACCCCTCGCCCACCGTGCGCCGGCCGACGAGTTCCTGCGGCACCCCGTCACCGACCGCGAGGACGGTCCCGGACCACTCGTGCCCCGGGGTCACGGGGTAGCGCACGTATCCGGCGGGCCGGGTGCCCCGGAGCAGTTCGCTGTCGCTGCCGCAGACGCCGACGGCGGCCACGCGGACCAGGGCCTCCCCGGGGCCGGGCGGCCTCGGGTGGTGGTCGGTCAGGCGGAGCCGGCCGGGCCCGTCGACCACGACGGCGTGTCCCGTCCCCGAGGCGGCCGGGCGGTCGCTCACGCCGGCCTCCCGGCGGGGGCGCGCTTCTCCCAGCCCTCGGCCCACAGGTCGAACCGGGCCCGTTGCTGGGGGAACTCGGCGGCGGCGTCGGTGTCCAGTTCGACCCCGAGGCCGGGGGCGTCGGAGAGCGCGAAGTAGCCGTCGACGACCTCGGGTGCGCCCTTGACGACCTTCTTGATGCCGGCGTCCGCGAAGTCGTTGAAGTGCTCCAGGATCTTGAAGTTCGGTGTGCAGAAGCCCACCTGGAGCGAGGCGGCCGTCAGCACCGGCCCTCCGACGTTGTGCGGTGCGAGCAGCATGTAGTGCGTCTCGGCGGCGGCCGCGAGCTTGCGGGTCTCCAGGATGCCGCCCAGGTGGCCGACGTCCGGCTGGAGGATGTCGGCGGCCTGCGACTCGAGCAGTTCACGGAACTCGATGCGGTCGTGGATGCGCTCGCCGGTGGCGATGGGCAGGTCCACCTTCTCCGCCACCTTCGCGAGCGCCTTGAGGTTCTCCGGCGGGACCGGCTCCTCCAGCCAGGCGGGCCGGAAGGGGGCCATCTCGCGGGCGAGCCGGACGGCGGTGGAGGGCGAGAAGCGGCCGTGCATCTCCAGCATCAGCTCGGTGTCGGGGCCGATGGCGTCGCGCACCGCCTCGATCAGCGCGACGGCGTACAGGGTGTCCCGGTGGGAGAGTTCGAGGTGTCCGGTGCCGAACGGGTCGATCTTCAGGGCGCGGTAGCCGCGCTCGACGACCGCCCGGGCGGCCCCGTGGTAGGCCTCGTGGGTCCGCTCCGTGGTGTACCAGCCGTTCGCGTACGCCTTGACGCGGTCGGTGACGTTGCCGCCGAGCAGCTGCCACACCGGCACGCCGAGCGCCTTGCCCTTGATGTCCCAGCACGCCGTCTCGACGCAGGCGATGCCGGACATGACGATCTCGCCGGCCCGCCCGTAGTCGCCGTACTTCATCCGCCGGACCAGGTCCTCGATCGCGAAGGGGTCGGATCCGACGATGTGGTTGGCCTCGGCTTCCCGCAGGTAGCCCAGGAGCGCGTCGGTGTGTCCGAGCATGCGCGTCTCGCCGACACCGGTGATCCCCTCGTCGGTGTGGACCTGGACGTACGTGAGGTTCCGCCACGGGGTCCCGATCACGTGGGTGCTGATGCGGGTGATACGCACGGCCACCGACCTTCTTGTTCGATATTTCGACAACGGTTCGACATGCTGACGCGACTGTAAGGAGGCTCTCCGGTGGTGTCAACGGCCCGTTCGCGGTTGACCAGTTGGAGGTGCGGCCGTACTCTCCGGACGTTCGACACGACAAACGGCGTTCGATCAGTCGAACGTCCCTGTGAGTGGAGGCCGAGGACGTGACAGCACGAGGGGTGTGGAGTGTCGACCCGCGGACGGGGGAGCGCCGGGAGGAGGTCGCGGCGGAGGCCACCGCCCAAGACGTCGACGCGGCGGTCCGGGCGGCCCACGCCGCCCGCGGGTCCCTCGCCGACCGCGCCGTGCGGGCGGCCTTCCTGCGGACGGCCGCCGCGTCCCTGGCCGGGGCCGAGGCTTCGCTCGTCGAGGCGGCGGACGCGGAGACCGCGCTGGGCCGCATCCGCCTCACCGGTGAACTCGCACGCACCTGCCACCAGTTGCGCGCGTTCGCGGACCTCGTGGACGAGGGCTCCTTCCTCGACGTGATCATCGACCGCCCCGACGACACCGCCGTACCGCCCGTCCCCGATCTGCGTCGGTACCGGGTGCCCCTCGGCGTCGTCGCCGTCTACGCCGCGTCCAACTTCCCGTTCGCCTTCTCCGTCCCGGGCGGGGACACGGCGAGCGCGCTCGCCGCCGGGTGCCCCGTCGTCGTCAAGGCGCATCCCGACCATCCCGCGACCTCGGAGCGCGTGGCCGCGGTGCTCCGCGGGGCGGCCGCGGCGCACGGCCTCCCGGAGGGCGTGATCGGGCTGCTGCACGGTTTCGACGCCGGCGTCGAGCTCGTCCGCCACCCGCTGGTGGCGGCGGCCGGTTTCACCGGGTCGGTGCGCGGCGGACGGGCCCTGTTCGACGCGGCCGCCGCCCGCCCCGCGCCCATCCCCTTCCACGGCGAACTGGGCTCCCTGAATCCGGTGCTGGTCACCCGGGCGGCGGCCGGTGAGCGCGCCGAGGAGATCGGGGCCGGCCTCGCCGCCTCGATGACGCTCGGCACCGGCCAGTTCTGCGTCAAGCCCGGCCTGGTCCTCGTCCCCGACGGAGCGTCCGGCGACGGCCTCGTCGCGGCCCTGGCCGGGCAGGTGTCCCGGGCCGCCCCCGGCGTCATGCTCGACCGCCGGATGAGCGACGCCTTCGTCGCCGGCGTCGCCGAGCGGGCCGCCCTGCCCGGCGTCGGTGTCCCCGTGCCCGCGGAGGCGGACGCGGAGCGCCGGGTCAGCCCGGGCTTCCTGACCGTCCCGGCCGCCCGGCTGACCGCCGCCGGCCCCCACGACCTCCTGCTGGAGGAGTGCTTCGGGCCGGTCACCGTCGTCGCGCGGTACCGCGGCGAGGACGAGGCGGACGCCGTTCTCTCCCGCCTCCCGGGCAACCTCACCGCGACCGTTCACCTCTCCGCCGGCGAGGCCGCGGGAGAGGGTGCGGCGGCAGACGTGCTCGCGCGGCTCACCCGCATCGCGGGCCGGGTCCTGGTCGACGGCTGGCCCACCGGGGTCGCCGTCGCCCTCGCCCAGCACCACGGCGGCCCCTACCCGGCCTCGACCTCGACCTCCACCTCCGTCGGCGGGACGGCTCTCGAGCGCTGGACGCGACCGGTCGCCTACCAGACCACGCCCCCCGCCCTGCTGCCGCCCGAACTGCGCGACGGCAATCCGCTCGGGCTGCCCCGCCGGGTGGACGGCCGCTGGGAGCGCTGACCGACCCCGCGGCCACCGCAACGGCCACCCCGGGGTCAGACGTGCACGACCTCGGTGATGCCGCGCGCGGTCAGGTGCGCCTCGTCGTGCACCCGCTCGGCGGTGACGAGCGCCGGGCGGACCCCGTCCTCGATACAGCGGAAGAACCGGTCGGCCACGTCCAGGGTCTCGGCGTCCTTCGCCAGGACCAGCGCGGTGGTCCGGGGCAGCGGCCGGGGCGGGTTCCGACGGACCGAGGCGACCAGGGAGGCGATCGCGGCGCCCACCGGCTTGACCTCGTTGTCCACCGTCAGCAGGCCCAGCTCGTACTCGTAGGGGTCGAAGCCGGTGAGACCGCGGTCGATGTCGTGGCTGCCCCACCAGGTGCAGCCCCACACGTCCGCCGAGGTGAGGGCGTTGCGGACGAACGTCTCCGCCCAGCCGGGGATGGAGGCGTCCGGACGTTCCACCGGGGAGGCGCCGAACTCCTGCAGCCACTTGGGGCGCCCGGGGCCCGGCGCGTGGGCGCCGGCCAGCTCGGCCATGAACTCGGCCAGGTGGAGCGTGCCGGTGCCGTCGGGGCCCCAGCGTTCGAGGACACCCGTCCAGTAGGGGTAGCTGTGGAAGACGCTGGCGCTGCCGCTGGTCGCCGCGCCCCCCGGGGTGAAGACCTCGCCGTGCAGCCAGGGCCGGTGGTCGTGGCCGTTGACGTGGAAGCCGCCCGGCGCGATCCGGGCGCAGTGGTCGAGCAGCCGGGCGGCCCACCGGTCGCCCTCGTCGGACGGCGTCCCGCCGGTGATGACGCTGATCTCGTTGCCGAGGTCGAAGCCGAGGAACCGGGGGTGGTCCGCGACGGTGCCGGCGAGCACGTCGAGCAGGTGCAGTTCGGCCGCCACCACCTCCGCGTCGGTGATCATGTTGCGGCCCCTGACCCACACGGGCTCGAACGTGAACCCGCTCAGCCAGCCGTCCAGGACGCTCACCATGACGTCCAGGCCGGTGTCGGGCCGGTCGGCGAGGTCGAGCAGCTCGCGCAGCCGGCCGAGGGCCGCCGGGCTGACGAAGGCGGGGTTGGGCTGGAAGACCGGCCAGATCAGCTGGATGCGGATGTGGTCGAGCCCGAGGCCCGCCAGAGCCCGCAGATCGGCCAGGACGGCGTCGGCGTCCCAGTCGTTCCAGCAGTACCACCAGTTCCTGCTCGGTACGTAGTTGACCCCGAAGCGCGGTGTGCCGGACGGGTGCCGCGCTGTCGACTGGTTCGGGTGGTGCGTGTCCATGGGAGTCCTTCGAGGGGAGGGAGGTCGGGGCGAGGAAAGGGTCAGCGGCTGTGCTCGGACAGCCACAGCACGGCGGTGACCCCGCGCGGGTAGTAGCGGCTGGCGGTGACCTCGCCGGCGAGCATCTGGTCGCTCCACGCCCAGACGGAGTGCTCCGGGTGCAGCAGCCACGCCCGGTGGGCGGCGTCGGCGGCCCGGTCGACGTCGTCGGCGGCACGGCCGAGGAGGTGCCGGGCCACGAACTGGCAGAGGTAGATCTTGCTGAGCCAGGAGTTGTCGCTGGTCGCCGACAGCTTCCAGCCCCCGTCGTCGAACAGGCACGTCCCCTTCACGAGCACGGCGTCCAGGTGCGCGCGCAGGGCCGCGACCAGGTCGCCGTACGGCCCGTCGGCCGCCAGGGCGTCGGCGCGCCCCGCCGCCCACAGGTGGGCCAGGCCCTCGATCACCGGGACGGTGACCCCGCGCGCCCCCTGCTCCAGCAGGGCCGGGATCAGCCCCTCGGGCGTGCGGTGGGCGAGGACGGTGTCCGCGCAGCGACGGGCCTGGGCCGTGGCGGCGGCCGCCGCGTCGCCGTCGAGCACCCCGCCGAGCCAGACGTACGCGGCGAAGGTCTTCACCGCGAGGTAGGCGCTGCGGCGGGCGCGGCCGAGGGACGCGTCGAGGCTGTCGTACGTGGTGATCTCCGCCCCGGAACCGCAGCGGGAGCCGTCCAGGCTCATCACCCCGTCCCGCAGCGACGGATCGGGATGGTCGCGGCCGAGCATGCTCTCCAGGCACCTGGCGAGCAGCGGCGTACGCTCCGCGAGCCAGCCGCCGTCACCGGAGGCGTGCGCGTACACCCCCGCGCAGAGCACCCAGTTGACCAGCTGCTCGTGGGACATCTGCGAGAACAGCCCGTCGCTGCCGGACCGCTCGTAGGACGAACGGCCGGGCGGTGAGAAGGCGTTGGCGAAACCCATGTCGTGGGTGAACGCGATGCCGCCGGGGTGCTCGACGGCCGAACCGGGCAGCCGCGCGGTGTCCTCGTAGGAGTACCGCTCGGCGTACCGGTCGAGGACGTTGCGGATCACCCACGGGTTCTGCCGGGCCTCGAGGAACACGTGGTCGGCGGTGAGGTCGAAGGTGTTCATCATCCGGTACTCGCCCTCGTGGACGACCCACAGCGGCGACCCGCCGGCGTCCAGCGCCTGGGTGGAGGCGAAGTAGCCGCGGACGGCGTGCGCCAGCATGAAGCGCTGGTCCTCGCTCAGCCCGGCCGCGGCGAACGGAGCCTCGTCGTGCTCCCACCGCCGCGCCAGCGCGTCGAACCGTCCGACCGCGTACGCCGCGACGTCCTCGACGGCAGGGAACCAGCGGGTGTAGAGGTAGGCCGCCTCGACGCCGGTGGTCACGGTGCCGGCCCGGTGGAAGCAGACGGCGACCCGCAGCGTCCGGCGCTCCCCGGCGGGCACGTCGGCGACCAGCGCTCCGGCCGCCCCGAGGCCGAAGTCCCAGTTCTCCCCGTCGGGGGAGCCGACGATGTCCTCCAGGTCGAGGCCGATCGCCGACCGCACCCCCGGGTCGCCGGTGGCCAGCGCCGTCGTGCGGCCCTGGCCGACCCCGGCGGTGACCCCGCCGGCGGGCTCCAGGTGCCGCATCCCGCGCGTGCGGTCCGAGCCCTGGTAGCCGAGGAACACCCGGCGGGGCCGCGTCCCCGCCGTGTTGTCGAGAGTCAGCTCGGCGAGGACGGCGGGGACGTACGCCTCCCGCAGCGCGTCGTCGTCGGCGTGGTCGGGATCGGGCAGCGGCCCGGTGGGGGAGCGGACGGTGAAGGTGAGGTCGCCGGCCCGCCAGGTGTCGCGTCCGGCGGTCAGCTCCCGCCGGATCGCGTCGTCCGCGAACGCCGTCAGCGGCCGCTCGACGGTCCTCGCCGCCCCCTCGGCGGCGGTGCCGGGGCCGATGCCCGAGGAGGGGTCGCCGAAGCGCACCCGGTCGTCCGCCGCGGGGGTGAAGAACGGCAGCGCCTCGAAGCCGGAGCCGTCCGCGGACTCCGCGCCGATCCACACGTTGTCCCCGGCCGGCCCGGCCAGTTCGAGCCCGAGTCCGCCGTTCGCCCCGCGGAAGCCGAGGGTGAACGAGGCGAACGCGCCCGCGGGGGAGTGGTGGGTGTTGTAGAAGATGTCGTGCGTCATGACTGCCTTCTTCTCAGCGGCTCAACCGGTAGGAGCCCGGGGTCAGTTCGGCGAACAGGATGTGACCGCGCCGCAGTTGCCCGCGGACCTGCCGCCACCGTCCGCTGCCGCCGCGGCGGGTCAGCGTCCAGCCTGGGCCGCGCAGGTCGGTGGCGAGGAACGAGGTCCGCTCGCCGCCGTCCTCGCCGACCGTGAACTCCACGGTGCGGCGCAGCGGCCCCGGCCCGTCGCCGAACAGCGTGAGCGAGCGGTGCACGCCGACCAGGAACGCGCCGTCGGGGTGTGCGGTCCGCACCGGGAACGGCTCGGCGTCCGCGGCGTGCGGTTGGAGCACGTGCAGGAACTCCGTCTGCGTCCCCTGCACGGCCGGGCTCACCTCCACCCGCCAGGCGCCGGGGTCGGTCGAGGAGTTGGCGGGGATCTCGTTGGGGTAGTTCCTCCCGTCGACCTCGAACTCCCGCCCCGGGCCGCCGACCGCGGTGACCCGGGGGTCGACCGGCCAGAGCGTCTCCATCCGCAGCCGCCCGCTGTACCCGGGATCCGTGCGGGCGACGTCCACCCTGGCCCCCTCGACCCGCGGCTCCTCCGCGCTGTGCAGCAGGAAGGCGGTCCGGAACGACGGGTCGCTCGTGGTCAGGGAGTCCCGGACGAGCAGCGCCGCCGGCCGGCCCTCCTCGCCGTGGTTGACGAACACGAACGAGCGGGTGCAGGAGCGCACCTTGGGCCCGTAGGCGACGGTGATGTCGCCCTTGACGTGGCTGAAGACCGGCTTCCTGCGGTCCGGCCCGGCCCAGCCCGACGCGGCGGTGGCGTTCTCGTAGCCGTTCGCCGGGTCGAGGAGCTCCGGGAGGTCGCGCGCCTCCTTCGCGTGCGCCGGGAAGCGCTGGCCGCCGTCGTTGGAGACGGGGGTGGTGTAGAAGCGGAAGCTCTCGGCGGGGTCGTGGACCAGGAGCGCGTTGTGGGCGATCGTGCGCTTGTTGTAGTTGAGGTCGTGCGCGGAGGCCCAACCGCCGCTGCGGCCCTCGTAGACCCCGGAGTCCAGGGCGAGCGCGCCGCGGTAGTAGATCTGGAAGGCGCCGGCGTCCAGGTGCTGGTGGTTGCTGAAGTTGTGGCCGCCGATGTGGACCTGCGCGATCGAGGTGTCGGCGTCCGGCCCCTCGTCCCAGCCGGTCCTGGCGGTCATCCCGGCCAGCGGGTGCGGGCCGATCCGGGTCAGCGGCAGCGTGGAGGCCGCCTTGCGGGGCAGCGAGGGGTCGTGGAAGAGGCAGAAGAACAGGGCCTCCTCCGTGCGGACGTTGTGGCCGTGCTCGATGTGGCTGAGCAGGTAGTCCTGGTGCCACCGGTTGCGGTAGTGGGCCGTGGACAGCAGCAGGGAGATGACGGTGGGCGAGTCGCTCCAGTACTTCCCGAGCGCGTGGTACGTGCTCTGGTAGGTGTCGCCGGAGCGCATGAGCTGGCCGTCGGGACGGCGCTGGTGGATCCAGTCCGTCATCTGCTCCTGCTGGACGTCGAGGTACCCCGCGTCGGACCCCATCCGGTCGTAGAGGACGGTGGCGAGCATGTCCGGGACGAAGCGCACGCCCTGGTAGGAGTCGCCCTGGTGGTGGCGGCCCGTGGGATAGAAGAAGTTCCGGGCCGGCACGAACTCCTCACGGATGCGGGCCGAGACCAGGTCGAAGATCTCCGGGTCCTCGTCGTACACGGCGATACCGGCGGCCAGCTGGTCGCGCTGCAACTCGTTCTCGGAGGCGTGGGAGGTGACGGAGCTGAGCCGGTCGGGCGGGAAACCCACCCCCTGGTTCTCCGCGAGCCGCTTCATCGCCGCGACGAACGCCGCCCGGTCGTCGTCGCCGAGCAGCTCGTAGCACCAGTCGTAGACGAGCGCGGCGGTGAACAGGGTGGTCCCCGTCCTGCGGACCTCGGTGACCGACGCGGTGTGCGGGAACGGGCGGAAGGTGGCGAGGAAGTTCCGCATCTGCGTGACCGCCCTTCGGCCTACGGCCTCCTCCCGGTGCACCAGGTAGAGGAAGGCGTTGGCCTCGACGGCGCTCTTCACCGGCAGGCTGTAGACGCCGTCAGGGAGGGTGCCGTCCGTGTCGAGTGCGGCGTTCTTCTGCAGCAGGGCGTAACGCGGGGCGATCACCGGGTCGGTGAGGTTGGCGCGGACGGCCGGCAGGTGCCGGGCGGTGACCAGGACTCTCGGCTCGCCCGCGCGGCGCGGGCGGGGCGTGCCCCGGCGGGGCGCGGCGGCGGCCGTCGCGCCGGGCGCGAGGGCGAGGGCGGTGGCGGACGCGGCGGTCACCGCGCCCATGGCGAGGACGTGCCGGCGGGTCGGGCCGGACCTGCTGTGCTCGGACATGCGGAACCTCCGGGGCGGGTCTGCGGGTGAGGAGGGTGCGCCGGGACGGCGCGGGGCGTCACTTGATGCCGACGTGCGCGAGGCTGTTGACGAAGTACCGCTGGGCCAGGACGAAGAGGACGATCATGGGCACGGTCGCCATCGCCGTACCTGCCATGAGCAACTCCCACTGCGTGGTGTTCTCCTGCTGGAAGGACGCGAGTCCCACCTGCAGGACGCGCAGGTCCTCGCGGCCGGTGACGAGCAGGGGCCAGAGGAAGTTGGTCCAGCCGGTCTGGAAGGTGAGCAGGGCGACGGTGATGATCGCGGGGCGGATCTGCGGGGTGACGATCCGGGCCCAGATGGTGAACTCGTTGGCCCCGTCGATCCGGGCCGCCTCAGACAGCTCGCGCGGGACGCCGAGGTAGAACTGGCGGAAGAGGAAGACCGAGACCGGGCTCATCGCCCCGGGAATGATCAGTGCCCACCAGGAGTCGAGCCAGCCGGTGCCGCCCTGTCCGAGGATGTCGTTGCCGCCGAAGAACGGCATCGACCGGACCAGGATGAACTGCGGCACGACGATCGTGTACATCGGGATCATGATCGCGCCGATGAAGCCGAAGAACAGGACCTTCGAGCCGCGGAACGGCAGCCGGGCGAGCGCGTAGCCGGCCATCGAGGCGAGGACGACGTTGATGACCGTGTGGCCGGTCGCGATGAAGAAGCTGTTGCGGGCGTAGGTCAGGAACGGTGCCGCCGTGAGCGCGTCCAGGTAGTTGCGCCAGCGCGGGGAGTCGGGGAGGAGGGCCCCGGAGGCGGCCTGCGAGGGGTCGCGGAGCGAGGAAAGGACCATCCAGGCGAACGGCGTGATCATCAGGATCGACACCATGGCGAGCAGCCAGAACGCGGCGATCCGCGCGACCGGCGAACCCTCGCGCCGGCTCCGGGCCCGCCGGGTGGACGCGGGCCGGCCGCCGCCGCCCTGCCCGGCCCCCGGCGTCCTCGCCGGGGCCGGACGGCTCGTCGCGGGAGGGGCTTCAGTGGCCATCGCGGGACTCTCCCATCGTGCGGGTGTTCACGGCCGTCAGCACGATCAGCGCGACGAGCAGGACCACCGACTGCGCGCAGGCCACGCCGAGCCGGAAGTCCGAGAAGCCGGTGTTGTAGATCTCGTACGTGGTCAGCGTGGTCGCGTACGCCGGCCCGCCGCGGGTCAGGACGTACACCTGGTCGAAGGCCTGGAACGCGCCGACGGTGGCCGTGATGAGCACGAAGTAGGTGGCGGGCCGCAGCAGGGGGACCGTGATGTCGAGGAACTTGCGCCACGGCCCGGCCCCGTCGATCGCCGCGGCCTCGTACAGGTCGCCGGGCACGCCTTGGAGGGCCGCGAGGTAGATGAGGGTGTTGAACCCGAGCCCCTGCCAGATGCTGATCAGGATCACCGAGACCAGTGCCACCGAGGGGTCGTTGAGCCAGGCGACGGGGCCGATCCCGACGCTGCCCAGGATCTCGTTGGCCAGCCCGTCCACCTGGAGGATGTAGCTCCAGATCAGTGCGACGGCGACGGTGGCCGTGATCTGCGGCAGGTAGATCGCCGTCCGGAAGAAGGCCTGGCCGCGCATGCCCTGGTTGAGCAGGACCGCGAGGCCCAGCGAGATGGCCATGGTGACGGGCACGGTCCCCACCGCGTAGAGCAGCGTCGTCCACAGACTGCGCAGGAAGCCGTCGTCGCCGAAGATCTCGGCGTAGTTGTCCAGGCCGACGAACTGCGGCGTGGTGAACACGTCGTAGTCGGTGAGGCTCAGGACGAACGCCGCGACGACGGGCAGGCCGATCCACAGCCCGATGTGCAGGGTGCCCGGCAGGGCGAAGAGCAGCCCGGCCCGGCGCTGGCCGCGCAGCAGGCTGCGCCGTGCCGTGCCGCGGGGGTCCGCGGCGGTCTTGTCGACGGTGCTCATCACAGGCGCCCGATCGCGTCCTCGGCCTGCTTGCGCAGCGAGTCCAGTGCCTGGTCCACGGAGGACTTGCCGGTGAGCACTCCCTCGACGGCGGGGTTGACCACGGTGCGGATCTCCATCCAGGCCGGCGAGCCGCCCTCGTTGACCGAGTGCTTCAGGTGGTCCCGGATCAGCGGCGCGGCGGGGTTGCGGACCGCCTTGTCGGCGGCGACGTCGGCGAAGGGCGGGATGTAGCCGTTGGGGTCGGTGACGGCCAGGGAGTTCTTCTTCGCGGTGACCTCCTCGACGAAGGCGACGGCCGCCTCCTGGTTGCGCGAGCGCTTGTTGACGGCCACGAGCGTCCCGCCGACGAACATCGAGGGCTTGGTGTCCTCCAGGACGAAGTAGCCGATGTTCTGCAGGTCCGCGTTGCCGGCGCCCAGTTCGACGGCGACCTGCCCGATCGCCGAGGCCGCCGTCGCCATCATGGAGCTGGTGCCCTTGAGCAGGGACTGCAGCGGGGTGGTGCTGCGGAACGACAGCGAGGTGGACCCGTCCTCCACGAGCCCCGCCATGAACGCGAGCCCGCGCACGCCCTGCGCCCCGTCGAAGAGCACCTTCGTGCCCTCCTCGTCGAACATCCGGCCCCCGGCGGCGTCCAGCGCGTTGACCCACAGCTGGCGCAGGTTGACGGAGGAGATGTCGATGCCGGCCCGCTCGAACCCGCCGCCCTTCTTGGCCCGGGCCAGCTCCTTCGCCGCCGCGCGCAGGTCGTCCAGGGTCCGGGGCGCGGCGGTGATGCCCGCGGCCTCGAAGTGGTCCTTGCGGTAGGCGACGACGTTCGGATCCAGGCCCAGCGGGCGCGCGTACGGCTTGTCCAGGTAGCGGGCCGGGGCGACGACCTGGTCCAGGTAGCCCGCCTTGTCCGTCAGCGAGGAGTCGAGCTCGGTGAACGTGTTCTTCGCGGCGAACGGGGGTATCCAGCCGAAGCCGACCATGACCACGTCCGCCAGGGTGCCCCCGGCGAGACCGGTCGAGATCTTCTCCGGCAGCACGTCCCAGGTGTTGTAGTCGACGCGCAGCCTCGCTTCCGGGTAGGCGGCGCGGTGGGCCTTGGTGATCCGGCCCTCGAGGACCTTCTTGCCGGGCGCGGTGGCGAATACGGGCGTGAGCACCGACAGCGACCCGTTCTGCTTCGCGCCGGCGCTGCCACCGCCCCCGCAGCCGGCCAGTCCGAGGGTGGAGGTGGCGAGCGAGGCGCCGAGCGCCGCCCTGAGCAGGGTCCGGCGGTCAAGAGACGTCATTGTCATGCCCCTTCGGGTTCGGGTCTTCGGTGCGGGGACGCACCGGGGGAGAGCGGGCGGGAGGGGGGAGGTGGGGCGGGCGGGCTCAGGCGAGCCGGGGGAGCCGGTCGGCGTGGACCTGGCCGCGCAGCGGCTCTCCGGCGACGAGCCGGTGCAGTTCCTCCGCGGCGAAGCGGCCCATCAGGTCGAGGTCGGCGCCCTCGGTGCCGGCCATGTGCGGGGTCAGGAACACGTTGGGCAGGTGGTGCAGGCCGTGCTCCGGCGGCAGCGGCTCGGGATCGGTGACGTCCAGGTACGCCTCCAGACGCCCGCTCGCGCACTCGGCGAGCAGCGCCTCGGTGTCGACGAGCCGGCCCCGGGCGGTGTTGACGACGGCGGCCCCGTCGGGCAGCAGCCGCAGCCGGGCGGCGTCGATCATGTGGACGGTCGAGGGCAGGATCGGCGCGTGCAGCGACAGGATGTCCGAGCGTGCGCAGAGCGAGTCCAGGTCGGTCAGCTCCACCCCGAGCTCCGCGGCCACGGCGGGCGTGCAGTACGGGTCGTACAGCACGACCCGCCGGCCGTCCGCGCGCAGCCGGCGGATCAGGGCCTGCCCGATCCGCGAGGCGCCGACGACGCCGATGGTCTTGTCACCGAAGCCGATGTCCGGGCGGTCGTGCCGGGCCGCCACCGTCCCCTCGCGGTAGTTCTGCGAGAGCGTCAGCGACTTCTTCGCCGCCAGGATGATGAACGCGTAGGCGACCGCGGCGACCGGGTCCGCCATCTCCCCGGCCGCCGAGGAGACGAGCAGTCCGCGGTCGAAGACGTCCGGGCCGACGACGTCCTTCACCGACCCCGCCGCGTGCAGCACGGCGCGCAGGTTCGGGGCCCGGTCGAGGACGGCGGCGTCGATCAGCGGTGCGCCCCAGCTGGTGAAGAGCACCGTGGCCTCGGCCAGTTCGGGCGAGCCGGCCAGGTCGTCGAGGTCGACGAGCGGGGCCGCCGCGGCGATGCGGGCCCGTACGGGCTCGGGGAAGACGGCCGGCTTGAGTCGCCGGTCCATGCAGACGACCGCACGGTGCGTCACCGCGACGGCGGGGCTGGGTTCCGACGTGGACTGCATCACCATGGATAGAAAAACTTTCTATCTAAGAAAGAAAACTTGCTGACTGGCGTGTAACGTAGGACCGCCGGTTTTGGGGTGTCAAGGGTTGTGCAGGGCCTGCTTCGCCAGCAGTTCCGCAACGGAGTTGAGAGGTCATCAGGGCGTCTGATAGAAAACTTTTCATGACGAACCCCGCATCGGACGGTCAGGACGCTGCACGCAGGGCCACACTGAGTGAGGTCGCCGAGCGGGCCGGGGTCTCCCTGGCGACCGCCTCGCGCGCCCTCGCCGGGACGTATCCGGTCGCGGAGAAGACCAAGGCCCGGGTGGTCGAGGCCGCGACCGACCTCGGCTACGCGCGCGGCCGCCGGGCCGGCGACGCGGAGCGGCGGTTCCCCACGGTCGCCGTCGTCGCCCACGACATCCGGCAGGAGTTCCTCGTCGAGATCGTCTCCGGCATCGAGCAGGTGGCCGCGGGCGCCGGGCACTTCTGCCTCGTCGGGTCGACCGGCTACTCCGCCGAGACCGAACTGGCCATGCTCGACAACCTCGTCGGCGACCCGGCCATCGAGGGCGTCGTCGTCGCCGGCGGCGCCTACGACACCCCCGCCTACCGGGCCGGCATGGCCGCCATGGCCCGGCGCTTCGCCGACCGCGGCCTCCCGCTCGTCTTCTGCGGCCGCCCCGGCCTCGACGACGACTCGCCGATCACGGTCGTCGACTACGACCGCGCCGGCGGCGCGGCCTCCGCCGTCGGCCACCTGCTCTCGCGCGGCCACCGCCGGATCGCCTTCCTCCGCGGGCCGCGGGGTTTCTCCACCAGCGAGGGCCGGGCGGCCGGCCACGACGCCGCCCTCGCCTCCTTCGGCGTCCCCGTCGACGAGCGGCTCGTCAAGACCGGCGAACGCAGCCGGGCCACCGGCTACCAGCGCACCAGAGAACTCCTCGCGGAGGAGGCCGGCATGACGGCGATCTTCGCCGAGAACGACTACATGGCCGCCGGCTGCCTCGCCGCGCTCCGCGAGGCCGGCCTCTCCGTCCCCGGCGACGTCTCCGTCATCGGCTACGACGACCTCGACGTGTCGCAGGAGACCTGGCCGCCGCTCACCACCGTCCACCTGCCGTTCGACGAGCTCGGCCGCGCCGCCGCGCGGCTCGTGCTCGCCCCCGCCGAGCCGGGCTCGGGGCGGGAGACGGCCGTCTTCGGCACCCACCTCGTCATCCGGGAGTCGGTGCGCAGCCTCTGGTGAGGGCGGGTGTGCGGTCGGCTCGGCCGCTTCGGCCGGCCAGCCCGGCGAAGGTCCCGGTCGGCCCGTCGTGCGCGTCGGTCGGCACCCCCCTGCCGGTCGGGCGCGCCACCGACAGCGGCGGCCCCGGGCTTCCCGGGGTGGAGGCCGCGGGCCCCACGGCCGCGGAGCCCGGCCCGGCCGACGGTGTCCTCGTCCACGCACACCACGTGCCGCATCCGCGCACACCGCGCGTCCGCCGCGGGCGGCAGCCTTCGGGTCATCGGGTCACCGACCACCGATCACCCCGAGGAGACCAGGACCATGAGCCGCCTGACCGAGAACGACGTCGCCGCCTACCGGCACGACGGCTACCACCGCTTCACCCAGCAGGTCTTCGCCCCCGAGCGCTTCGAGCGGCTCGCGGCGATCTTCGAGGAGCACGTCGCCGGCGCGGGCGCCAAGCGCACCGACGAGCTGGACAAGCCGCACTTGGAGGACGAGCGCCTCCTGGAGTTCCTGCTGGCCCCGGAGGTCGCCGACCTCGTCGAACCGCTGATCGGCTCCGACATCGGACTGTTCTCCAGCCACTTCATCGCCAAGGAGCCGCTGACCGGCCGCCCCACCCCCTGGCACGAGGACTCCGCCTTCTGGAACGCCGAGTTCAACGCGTTCGACCGCATCGTCACCGTCTGGCTGGCGCTGGACGACGTGGACCGCGAGAACGGCTGCATGGCCGTCATCCCCGGCACCCAGCACAACGGCTTCTCCGCCTACCGCGCCCTTGCGGACGGCGAGGCGTACACCTTCGGCGAGGAGATCAGCCAGGTGGACGACAGCACCGCGGTCTACCTCGAACTCCGGCGCGGCCAGGCGTCGTTGCACGACAGCCGGATCATCCACGGCGCCGACGCCAACACCAGCAGCCGGCGCCGGGCCGGCTACACGATGCGGTACTTCGACACCTCCGCGCGGGTCCTGAAGGACGGCCCCGTCTGGCTGGTGCGGGGCGTCGACCGCGACGGCGGCAACAACTTCGTCAACGCGTAGCGCTGCGGTAGGCGGTCGGCGAGCAGCCGACCGCCGCCCGGAAGGCGCGCGCGAAGTGCGAGGCGTCGCCGAAGCCGCTCGCCCGGCGGACCTCGGCGACGGGCAGGTCCGTCGTCGCCAGCAGGGCCTTCGCCGCCCGCAGGCGCACCTGCTGCAGGTGCCCGGACAGTGTCTCCCCGGTCTCCTGCCGGAACCGCTCGCGCAGGTGCGCCGCCGACAGGTGCGCCACCGCGGCGAGGTCGTCCGTGCCGAGCGGCCGCGCGTAGTGGCGCTCCATGTGGTCGAGCAGCCGCGGCAGCCACGCCGGCACGGGCCCGCGGTCGGCCGCCGGCCGGGCCCGGTGGTCCCGCGCGAGGGACGCGATCAGCTGGGTGACCAGGGCGTCGCAGACGAGCCTGCGGTGCGCGCGGCCGCTCTCGGACTCGCCCGCGAGCTCGTCGAACAGGCGCCGCACCGGGTCGTCCGCACCCGTCCGCAGCGGGCCCGTGTCCGTCGAGAGCCCGGCCAGCAGCGACGGCACCTCCGGCGGCAGCCCGTGCACGTCGAGCGTCACGTCGACCAGCTCCAGCCGGCCTCCCGGCCCGGGCGCGACCGCGTGCAGGGAACTCGGCGGGACCACCAGCACGTCGCCCGTACCCACCGCGTACGCGACCCCGTCCACGCGGTGGACCCCGCTGCCGCCGGTCACCAGCACCATCTCGTGGAAGTCGTGCCAGTGCGGCCGGTACGGCCGGGTCAGCGTCTGCCGCACGGCCACCACGTCCCCCGGCCGCCGGAACCCGTGCCCCGTCAGCCGCGGGGGCAGGTGCCCCGCCACCTCGGACTCCATCGCGACCCCACCCCCCCTTCCCCTGGTCCCCATTCTCACGGCCTGCCGCCGCCGAGTCCACGTGGCACCCTGGTCCCATGCCGGAACTCCCCGAGGTCGAGGCGCTCAAGGACTTCCTCACCGAGCACCTCGTCGGCCACGAGATCGTACGGGTGCTGCCCGTCGCGATCAGTGTGCTGAAGACGTACGACCCGCCGCTGTCCGCGCTGGAGGGCCACGAGGTCACCGCCGTGCACCGCCACGGCAAGTTCCTCGACCTGGAGACCGCGGACGGCCCGCACCTCGTGACGCACCTGGCCCGCGCGGGCTGGCTGCACTGGAAGGACCGCCTCCCCGACGGCCCGCCCCGCCCCGGCAAGGGCCCCCTCGCGCTGCGCGTCGCGCTGGAGACCGGCGCCGGCTTCGACCTGACGGAGGCCGGCACCCAGAAGCGGCTCGCGGTGTACGTGGTGCGGGACGCCGGGGACGTGCCCGGAGTCGCCCGGCTCGGCCCGGACCCGCTCGCCGACGACTTCGACGAGCAGCGGTTCGCCGGCCTCCTCGCCGGCGAACGCCGTCAGCTCAAGGGCGCGCTGCGCGACCAGAGCCTCGTCGCCGGTGTCGGCAACGCCTACAGCGACGAGATCCTGCATGCGGCGAGGATGTCCCCCTTCAAGCTCGCCGCCTCCCTCACCCCGGAGGAGACGAGCCGCCTCTTCACCGCCCTGCGCGACACCCTCACTCAGGCGGTCGAACGCTCCCGCGGCGTCGCCGCCGGCCGCCTCAAGGCCGAGAAGAAGAGCGGCCTGCGCGTCCACGGCCGCACCGGTGAGCCGTGCCCGGTCTGCGGCGACACCGTCCGCGAGGTCTCCTTCGCCGACTCCTCCCTCCAGTACTGCCCCACCTGCCAGACCGCCGGCAAACCCCTCGCGGACCGCAGGACCTCCCGCTTCCTCAAGTGACGGCCGGGCCGCGCAGTCCGTCACTCCGCCGCGTGCCGCATGGGATGCCGCGTCCGGGGCACTCGGAACGCTCCGCGGCCGTCGGGCCGGGAAGGGAAGGTGCGCGATGCCGGACGAGTGGAACGAAGAGCCCGCGAGCGAGACGCGCGTCGCCCTGCTGCCGGACGGCCTCGTCGTCTCGGTCGAGGTGGAGCAGGGCACGCCCCAGGACGAGGTCGCCCTGCTCGCCGTGCAGGCGTGGCAGGTCCTCCCCGAGCCGGACGCACCCGACGACTGACGTGGCCGGTGCGAGAAGAACGGCAGCAGCACCGCGCCGGTGGCGAACATGTGGTGCGCCCACACGGTCACGGACAGCCCGGTGATCGCGATGGTGGCGGCGACCAGGCCGGTCTTCCGCCCGGTCGGTGAGCGGCTTGGGACCCTCACCCGGACCGCCCAACCCCGCTGGCTTTCGGCTGCGCGTCGTCAGTGGGCGAACCTGGCCCGGAAGGCGGCGCGGTTGGGGGAGGCGGGCGTGCGGTCCCAGACGGCGAAGGTCACGCGGAGGAACGGGGCGCCGTGGGTGGCGAGCGCCTCGGCGAACGCGTCCGCCACCTCGGCGGGATCATTCCGGAACACACCGCAACCCCAGGCCCCCAGCACGAGTTCGCGCACCCCGTGGCGGGCGGCCACGCCGAGCACCCGGCGGGCGCGTTCGGCGAGGACACCCCTGACGTCGACCTTCCCGTCCGGCGAACGCCGGGCCAGCTGACCGGCGTTGGGGGCGGGGGACGTCAAAAAGGAGATCGGGTACGGACGGTCCAGCAGGGCGTGGGACCCGTCCCGGATCACCGGCACGTGCGGGGAGTAGACCACCCGGTGGCTGTAGCGGAGGTCGGTGGACGCCCGGTGGGCCGCGTAGTAATCGGGGGCCTCGAGCAGGCACGGGTAGAGCAGAGCGGCCCGGCACAGCGCCTCCTCCTGCGCCTTCGCTCCTCGCAGGTACCCGCCGCCCGGGTTCCGGGCCGACGCGAAGTTGAGGACGCCCAGATGCTCCACCCCCTCCCCGGTCAGCCGCCGGGCGGCGCCGATGCTGTCCTCGTCGGTCACCTCGACCCCTCCGGCGAAGGCCCCGGTGAGCCCGGGCGCAAAGGCCGGCGAGTAGGACACCGTCCCCGCGCGCGCGGCGGCAAGCTCCGCGGCAACGGAGACCGACGCGCCGGCGCCACCGGTGTACACGCCGTCAGCCGCAACCCGCTCGTTCTCACCGGCGATATTCCTCAGACGGTTACTCATGGACGCGATGCTAGCCAGTAGTTATGGTCAGCATGACTATTTTTTACTCCGCCCGTCCACCGGGTGAGACCACGGGGCGAGGCCTGGTCCGGACATGGCAGGATCCGGGCGCGAACCGTTCCCCACGACACCCGCACCGGAGCGCCCGCCGTGACGATCGTCGACATCCCCGGTTCCAAGTCGCTCACCGCCAGGGCCCTGTTCCTGGCCGCCGCGGCCGAGGGGACCTCCGCCCTGCTGCGCCCCCTGAGCTCGGACGACACCGAGGGCTTCGCGGAAGGCCTCGGCGCTCTCGGCTACCGCGTCGAGCGCGAGGCGGAGCGGTGGCTCGTCGAGGGGCGCCCGGCCGGCCCGCCGCGGCCGGAGGCCGACGTCTTCTGTCGTGACGGGGCCACCACCGCGCGGTTCCTGCCCACCCTGGTCGCGGCGGGGCACGGCACCTACCGCTTCGACGCCTCCGCCCAGATGCGCCGCCGTCCCGTCGCCCCGCTGACCGGTGCCCTGCGCGCGCTCGGCGTCGACGTCCGCCACGTCCTGGCCGAGGGCCACCATCCGCTGACCGTCGCCGCCGACGGAGTCCGAGGCGGCGAGATCGCCCTGGACGCAGGCGAGTCGTCGCAGTACCTGACCGCGCTGCTGATGCTCGGTCCGCTCACCCGCGAGGGGCTGCGGATCAGCGTCACCCGCCTGGTCTCGGCTCCCTACGTCGAGATCACACTGGCCATGATGGCGGCCTTCGGGGCGACGGTGGACCGCACGCCGTCGCCCGACGGCGAGGTCTTCCACGTCCGGCCCGGCGGCTACCGGGCCACCGAGTACGCGATCGAGCCCGACGCCTCCACCGCCAGTTACTTCTTCGCCGCCGCGGCGCTCACGGGGCGCGAGGTCACGGTCCCCGGCCTGGGCCGGGACGCGCTCCAGGGCGATCTCCGATTCGTCGAGGTGCTCGAAGGGATGGGGGCGGAGGTGCGCATCGGAGAGGCGTCAACCACCGTCTCGGGCACGGGGCGACTGCGCGGAATCACCGTCAACATGCGGGACATCTCCGACACGATGCCCACGCCGGCGGCCCTCGCCCCCTTCGCCGACGGACCGGTCCGGATCGAGGACGTCGCCAACACTCGGGTCAAGGAATGCGACCGGCTGGAGGCCTGTGCCGAGAACCTGCGGGAGATGGGCGTGCCCGTCGCGACCGGAGCGGACTGGATCGAGATCACTCCGGCCGCCGCCCGACCGGCCCGTGTCCGCACCCGTCACGACCACCGCATCGCGATGTCGTTCGCCGTCGCCTCCCTGCGCGCGCCGGGTATCACCTTCGACGACCCCGGCTGCGTACGGAAGACGTTCCCCGCCTTCCACGAGGCCTTCGCGGCCCTGCACGCGGACCGCGGGGCAGCGGACGCGCACAGGTGAGCCCGGGGTCGCCCGCAGCCTCCGGGCGACCCCCTCGCACCCCTAGAAGAAGCCGAGCTTCTTCGCCGAGTACGACACCAGCAGGTTCTTCGTCTGCTGGTAGTGGTCCAGCATCATCTTGTGGTTCTCGCGCCCGATCCCGGACTGCTTGTACCCGCCGAACGCGGCGTGCGCCGGGTAGGCGTGGTAGCAGTTCGTCCAGACGCGGCCCGCCTGGATCGCGCGGCCGGCGCGGTACGCGGTGGTGATGTCGCGGGTCCAGACGCCCGCGCCGAGGCCGTAGAGGGAGTCGTTGGCGACCGAGATCGCGTCGTCGAAGTCGTTGAAGGAGGTCACGGAGACGACGGGCCCGAAGATCTCCTCCTGGAAGATCCGCATCCGGTTGTCGCCCTCGAAGATCGTGGGCTGGACGTAGTACCCGCCCGCGAGGTCCCCGTCGTACTCGATCCGCTGACCGCCGGTCAGGATCTTCGCGCCCTCCTGCTGGCCGATGTCGAGGTAGGAGAGGATCTTCTGGAGCTGGTCGTTGGAGGCCTGCGCGCCGATCATCGTGTCGGTGTCGAGCGGGTGGCCGGCCACGATGGCCTCGGTGCGGGCGACCGCGGCTTCGAGGAACTCGCTGTAGTGCCCGCGCTGGATCAGCGCCCGCGACGGACAGGTGCACACCTCGCCCTGGTTGAGGGCGAACATCGTGAAGCCCTCCAGCGCCTTGTCGCGGAAGTCGTCGTCCCGCGCCCAGACGTCGTCGAAGAAGATGTTCGGGGACTTGCCGCCCAGCTCCAGGGTGACCGGCTTGATGTTCTCCGAGGCGTACTGCATGATCAGCCGCCCCGTCGTCGTCTCCCCGGTGAAGGCGACCTTCGCGACCCGCGGGCTGGAGGCGAGCGGCTTGCCGGCCTCCGCGCCGAAGCCGTTGACGACGTTGACCACACCCGGCGGGATCAGGTCGGAGACCAGGGACAGCAGGTAGTGGATGGACGCCGGCGTCTGCTCGGCCGGCTTCAGGACGACCGCGTTGCCCGCGGCGAGCGCCGGCGCGAGCTTCCACACGGCCATCAGGATCGGGAAGTTCCACGGGATGATCTGCGCGACCACGCCCAGCGGTTCGTGGAAGTGGTAGGCGACGGTGTCCTCGTCGACCTCGCTGAGCGTGCCCTCCTGCGCGCGGACCGCCCCGGCGAAGTACCGGAAGTGGTCGATCGCCAGCGGGATGTCCGCGGCGAGCGTCTCGCGGACCGGCTTGCCGTTCTCCCACGTCTCCGCGACCGCGAGCTTCTCCAGGTTCTGCTCCATCCGGTCCGCGATGCGCAGCAGGATGTTGGCCCGGTCGGTCGGCGAGGTCGCCGCCCAGCCCGGCGCGGCCGCGTGCGCGGCGTCCAGGGCCTTCTCGACGTCCTCGGCGGTGCCCCGCGCGATCTCGGTGAACGGGCGCCCGTCGACCGGGCTCGGGTTCTCGAAGTACTCCCCGCGGGCGGGCGGGACGTACGCACCGCCGATGAAGTGGTCGTACCGCGACGCGAAGTCCACGATCGCGCCGTCCGAACCAGGTGCCGTGTAACGGGTCATCGCTGCTGGCCTCCCGTGCGGGGTGGCACCGCCCGCCGTTGGACGGCGCTCGGCCCCATCCTCACCCCGCCGGGAGGTCCCGGCAACCGGTCGCACACGAGGCAGAGTTGACGGGTCGTCAGCTCAGCAGCGGCCCTGCGCCCCCGAGCACTGCCCCGATCCGCGCCAACGCCTCCTCGTCGCGCTCCACCGCGTCGAGGACCGGCCCGTCCGCCGTGCCCCACCGGCGGGCGATCTCCGCCGCGTCCGCCCCCGTCACCAGCGCCGCGGCCTGCGCGGCCGCGCCGAGCGCGACCAGCTCGCCCGCCCGCGGCACCCGCACCGGCCGCCCGCTGAGCCGCCGCACGGTCTGCCGCCAGGCGGTGCCGCGCGCCCCGCCGCCGATCAGCAACAGCGGCGTGTCGTCCGGCGCGTCGCCGTCGACGGCCAGGACCCGGTCCAGCGCGTCGAGCAGCGCGTACACCGCGCCGTCGTACGCGGCCTGGAGGACCTGGCCACCGGTGGTGTCGTGCCGCAGTCCGTGAAGAAGGCCCGACGCGGACGGCAGGTTCGGCGTCCGCTCGCCGTCGAGGAACGGCAGGACGGTCACCGATCCGCCCGCCTCGACGTCCTCGCGCTCGCGCCCGAGCAGGCCGGCGATCCGGTCGACGGCGAGGGTGCAGTTCAGGGTGCAGGCGAGCGGCAGCCACTCCCCGCGCGCGTCCGCGAATCCCGCCACCGTGCCCGTCGGATCGGCGGACCGGGAGCGCGCGACCGCGTACACCGTGCCGGACGTGCCGAGGCTGAGGACCGGCTCGCCGGGCCGCAGTCCGAGCCCGAGCGCGGCCGCCGCGTTGTCGCCGGTCCCGGCCGCGACGAGCGTGCCCTCGGCGAGCGGCAGCCCGCCGCGCACGGTGCCGGCCGCGTCGCCGGGCCCGACCACCTCGGGCAGCAGCGCCCGGTCGAGCCCGACCAGCCCGAGGATCCCGTCGTCGTACGCCTCGTCCGCCGCCGCCCACCAGCCGGTGCCGGACGCGTCCCCGCGGTCCGTCGTGCCGCGCCCGGTCAGCCGCCCGGTCAGGTAGTCGTGGGGGAGGCGTACGGCCGCGGTGGCGGCGACGGCCTCGGGTTCGTGCTCGGCGAGCCACGCCCACTTCGCCGCCGTGAACGAGGCCCCGGGCACACTGCCCACCCGCTCCGCCCAGGCCTTCGGCCCGCCGAGCGCCTCGACCAGCCGCGCCGCCTGCGGGGCCGACCGCGTGTCGTTCCACAGCAGCGCGGGCCGCACCGGCAGCCCCACCGCGTCCAGGGTCACGAGCCCGTGCTGCTGCCCGCCCACCGACACCGCGCCCGCCCGCTCCACCACCGGGCCGCACTTCTCCAGCGCCTCGACCAGCGCCGCCCACCACTGCTCCGGATCGCTCTCGCGCGCCCCGCCGTTCCCGGACACGCGGTGCGCCGCCTGCCCGCTCGCCACCACCTCACCCGTCGCCACGTCCACCACGAGCGCCTTCGTGGACTGCGTCGACGAGTCCACCCCCACGACGAACGGACCCTCACCAACGGCCATCTTCGGGTCTCCTCCTGCTCCGGCCCGACCTGCGATCGCTGCGCATCCTAATTTGTAAACACCCCTGACGAAATACCCGCGCACCCCGCTCCCCGGATGTGCCGCGGCGCCGGCGCGCCCTACTCCGCCTCGTCGAGCCCCGCCAGCACCGCCGCCGGGTCCGTGCCGCCCCCGCCCGCCGGCACCCAGTGGCCGCTCTCCTGCCGGTACGGCCACCAGCGGCCGTCGCGCCCGTAGCGCAGCTGGCCGTCGCCCGCCGTCCACCGGTTGCCGGCCGCGACCAGGTGCGGGCGCTCGCCGTCCTCCCAGGCCGCGTCGAGCGACGCCGCCGCCCGGACGAGGGACTCGCCGTCGGGCGTCCACTCCTCCTCCAGGACGCGCAGGCCGGCCGCCCCGCCGTACGTCCACGCCCGCACCGCCCGGACGAGACCGTCGCGGGTCCGGGCGGACCCGGCCGCGAGCCGACCCACGACGGAGGCGTCGGGGGACGCGGCGGCCATCCGTACGGCGTCCTCCTGCGGCGTCAACTCGCCGACCATCGGCTGCTGTTCGTGGCCGTCCCGCAGTGCCTCGGCCAGCAGCACGTGCGCGCGGGCCGCCGCGTCCGCCGCGAGGAACTCCAGAGCGGTGACGTCGACCCCCGCCGGCGGCTCCGCGCCGGTGTCGAGGGACGGCGGCCGCCCGGGCGCATCCGTCAGCTCGGGGAGCGCGGGCAGCGGGGGCAGGATGCCGCCGTCCGCGTACGCTTCGGCGGCCGGGACACCGGCCGGCGGCTCCTCCGCGGGTTCCGCCGCCGCACTGCCCCGCGCCTGCAATTCGTCGAGGAACAGCCGCTCGGGCCGCCCGCGCATCAGCATGAGCACGAACGGGTCCTGGTCCAGGAGCCGCGCCACCTGATAGCAGAGCGCCGTGGTGTGCATGCAGTGGTCCCATGACCCGCAGTCGCACCGCGGCTCCAAGTCGCCGATGCCCGGCAGGAGTTCGACCCCCGCACCGGCGGCGTCCTCCACCAGGTGCGGCGGCATCTCCCGGTCCAGGAGCGCCGCGATGTGCCCGGACCGCTCCACGGCCATCGTGAGCAGCCGGTCCCACTCCGCGTCCGACAGCCGGGTCAGGAGCACGTCCGAGCGGTGCGCCGTACGGTCCCGGTCGTGCACCACCGCGGTGATCCGCCCCGCCTGCACGGAGACCGCGCCCACCGCGCCCTCGCGGGCCGCCCGCCGGCCCCGTTTCAGCTGCTCGTTGTCGAGCGCGGTGTCCTCCAGCGCCTTCAGCCACGCCTGGCCCCACCAGGTCTGCGCGAAGCCGCGCCCGCGCGCGGGCGGCAGCGCGGCGAAGGTGCGCACCTCGTCCGTACCGTCCATGCCCGCCCCCTCCGATCCGTCATGCGTTGCGAAGTTCACCGGTCACCTCCGCGCAGCTCGACCAGCTCCGCCAGCTCCGCGTCGCTCAGCTCGGTCAGCGCGCTCTCGCCCGCCCCGAGCACCGCGTCCGCGAGCCCCTGCTTCCGTTCCAGCATGGCCGCGATCCGGTCCTCGATCGTCCCCTCCGCGATCAGCCGGTGCACCTGCACCGGCCGGGTCTGCCCGATGCGGTACGCCCGGTCGGTGGCCTGCGCCTCGACCGCCGGGTTCCACCACCGGTCGAAGTGCACGACGTGCTCCGCCCGGGTCAGGTTCAGCCCCGTCCCCGCCGCCTTCAGCGAGAGCAGGAACACCGGCACCGACCCGTCCTGGAACCGCTCGACCATCGCCTCCCGGGCGGCCACCGGCGTCCCCCCGTGCAGGAACTGCGTGGCCACCCCCCGCGCCGCCAGGTGCTCCTCGATCAGCCGGGCCATCCGCACGTACTGCGTGAACACCAGCGTGCTCGCGCCCTCCGCGAGGATCGTGTCGAGCAGCTCGTCGAGCAGCTCCAGCTTCCCCGACCGCCCGGTCAGCCGCGGCTGCTCCTCCTTCAGGTACTGCGCCGGATGGTTGCAGATCTGCTTCAGCCCGGTCAGCAGCTTCACGACGAGCCCGCGCCGCTCCATCCCGTCCGCGGCGGCGATCGCGGCGAGCGTCTCGCGCACCACCGCCTCGTAGAGACCCGCCTGCTCGGGGGTGAGCGACACCGCCCGGTCGGTCTCCGTCTTCGGCGGCAGCTCCGGCGCGATCCCCGGGTCGGACTTGCGTCGCCGCAGCAGGAACGGCCGCACGAGCCGGGCCAGCCGCTCGGCCGCGGCGGGGTCGTGGCCGCTCTCCACGGCCGCCGCGTGGCGGCTGCGGAACGTCCCGAGCCGGCCGAGGAGGCCGGGGGTGGTCCAGTCGAGGATCGCCCACAGCTCGGAGAGGTTGTTCTCCACCGGGGTGCCGGTCAGCGCCACCCGTGCCTTCGCGCCGATGGTCCGCAGCTGCCGCGAGGTCGCCGCGTGCGGGTTCTTCACGTGCTGCGCCTCGTCCGCGACGACCATGCCCCACGACGTCCCGCCCAGCGCCGCCGCGTCCAGCCGCATGGTGCCGTACGTGGTCAGGACGAACTCGCCGTCCGCGAGCCCGTCCAGCGTGCGCGCGGACCCGTGGAAGCGTCGGACGGGGGTGCCCGGCGCGAACTTCTCGATCTCGCGCTGCCAGTTGCCCATCAGCGAGGTCGGGCAGACCACCAACGTCGGCCCTTCAAAGGCCGGTTCGGTCTGACGGTGCAGGTGCAGGGAGATCAGGGTGATCGTCTTGCCGAGCCCCATGTCGTCGGCGAGGCAGCCGCCGAGGCCGAGCGACGTCATCCGCGCCAGCCAGTTCAGCCCGCGCAGCTGGTAGTCACGCAACTCGGCTGCCAGAGCGGCCGGTTGCGCGATCTCCACCTGCCCCTCGGGATCCGCGATCCGGTCCCGCAGCGCCGCCAGCCAGCCGCTCGCCCGCACCTCCACCCGGCGCCCGCCGACCTCGGCGGACCCGGTGAGCGCCGCGCCCAGTGCGTCCACCGGGATCACCTTGCGGTCCTGCTGCTCCCGCGCCCGGTGGACCTCGGCCGGGTCGACGAGCACCCACTGGTCGCGCAGCCGCACCATGGGGCGGTTCGCCTCGGCCAGCCGGTCGAGCTCGGCCCGCGACAGCTCCACGTCCCCCAGCGCGAACGTCCAGTTGAAGGCGAGCAGCGCGTCCGCGGAGAGGAGCGAGGGCAGCTCCGACGCCCGGGGGTCGGCCCCCGAGTTCCCCGAGGCCCCCAAAATCTTCGTGGCCGACCCGGCCGGCGGCCCCACGACCGCCCGGGCGGTCAGCTTCCGGGCCAGCTCCTTGGGCCAGTGCACCCGGGTGCCGACCGCGGCCAGCTCCCGTGACGCCTCCCCGAGCAGCTCGGCGATCTCCTCGTTCTCCAGCGGGATCGCGTCCGGCACCGCGGCCGAGAGCAGCGGGGCCAGCGGCGCCCAGGCCCGCGCCGCGCGCCGCAGGGCCAGCAGCGCGTCCATCCGGGCCCGCGGCCCGAACCCCGCCGCCGCGCCCGACCACACCTCGGCGGCATCGGCCACGAGCCCGGGGTCGGCGACGCTGTGCAGCTGGAGGACGGCGCGGAACGCGGGGGAGCCGCAGCCACCGTCCGGACTTTCCCCGCCGGCCCCGACCTCGCTCGAGTCTTCTCCGCAGGCCCCGCCCTCGTCCGGACCGAAGCCGTCGGCCCCGCCCAGCCCCGTCACCTCCACCCGCAGCGAGATCCGCACCCCCGCGTCGTGCCCCGCCGCGACGTCCGCCGCCCACGTCCGCAGCTCGGGCGCCCGGTGCGGGGCGCGGTCCGCGAACACCGGCGCGTCCGCGGCGAGCGGGGCGCCGGGGGAGCGGGGCAGGGTGTCGGCGACGGCGTCGAGGAACGCGCCGAGGAGCCGCTCCGGCTCCGGCAGCAGCAGTTCCTCCTCGTCCACCGGCACCGCGTGCGCGGTCGGCGGCATCGACGCGGCGAGTTCGCGGACCCGCGCCGCGTCCTCCGGCGCGAGCGGCCCCGCCCGCCAGGAGTCGTGGCCGGCGGGGGAGAGGCCCGGGAGCAGCAGACCCCGCGCGGCGAACCCCAGCGCCAGCAGCGTCGCGGCGCCCCAGAACGCGAGCGCCGGATCGGCCCCCGGCACCCGCCGCGCACGGGTGAGCAGCGGCAGCGCGTCGGCGACCGTGAGCACCGCGGCCGGCACGAGGTACAGCCCGACCTCGCCGTCCTCGGGCAGGGCGACCGTCAGCTCCTCGACCGGCCCGAGTCCCGCCGGGGGGTGCTCCCCGTCGGGGTGCCAGAAGGCGACGCGCCCCGCCCGGGCGGGGTCCCCGGGGAGGAACACCGCGGCGAAGCGGGCGAGTTCGGCGCGGACGGAGGGATCGGCGGAGAAGGCGGTGCGGAACGCGGGCGGCACGGGAATGGCGTATTCCTCAAACTTGACTAGTGGAGCCGGAGCGGCCGAGAGTACCAAACGTCCGGCTGTGGCCGCCCACGGAAACCACGTGACGCGCGTCACGCCCGGCGAACGGCGTGCGGCGACGCCCTGGAACCGTGGGCCGCCCCCGCCCGTTACTGGAGACAACAGCGCGGCACGGCGCCGCGGAGAAGGGGACCGACATGACGAAGCAGACGAAAATCGTCGCTGGAGGCGCGGCCACGGCGGTCGTGCTGCTCCTCCTGACCAACTGGTGGATCACACTCCTGATCATGGTCGGCGTCCCCACCGCCGCCTACCTCATGCTCGACAAGAGCCAGCGTCAGCGCCTGCGCCGCGTCTCCCGCAAGGAGCTCGGCCGCTGACCCGCGGGCCGCGCTGACCCGCGGGCCGCGTCGAGCCCCGGCCGCACCGAGCCACGACACCTCGCGCCGGCGGCGTCCCCACGCCGACGCGAGGTGCGGCGGCGGCCCGCCACGCCGCCGCTCAGTGCAGCTGCACCCCGATCAGACAGGTGTCGTCGTCGGTGTCGGACCGGCTGTGCGTGAGCAGCCGGTCCAGGTGCTCCTCCAGGTTCGGCACCTGCGCCCCCGCCACCTCCAGCAGCTGCTCCATCGACCGCTCCATCGACCGGTCGCGCCGCTCGATCAGCCCGTCGGTGTACATCAGCAGCCGGTCGCCGTGCTCCAGCGTGATCCGGTGCTCGTCGTACGTCGCCTCCCCGATCGCGCCCAGCAGGATGCCGCGCGGCATCGAGAGCGCGGACGCGGCCCCGTCCCGCACCAGCACCGGCGGCGGGTGCCCGGCCCTCGCCCACCGCAGGGTCCGCGTCTCCGAGTCGTACAGACCGCAGATCGCCGTCGCCGTCACCTGCGCCGTCAGGTGGTGGGCGACGGTGTTCAGCCAGCCCATCAGCTGCGCCGGGCCCGCCCCCGTGGCCGCGAGGCCCCGCAGCGCGTTGCGCAGCACGACCATCCCGGTCGCCGCCTCGATCCCGTGCCCGGCCACGTCGCCGACCACGAGCAGCACCTGCTTGTTCGGCATGACCACCGTGTCGTACCAGTCGCCGCCCACCAGGTGCTCGGTCTCGGCCGGCCGGTAGCGGACCGCGGCCCGCAGCCCCGAGGCGTCGATCGGCGCCCGGGCCGGCGGCATGATCGCCTGCTGGAGCTGGAGGGCGAGCCGGTTGCGCTCGTCCGCCCGCTCCTCGGTGTCCGCGAGCCGGTCCCGGGTGGCCGCGAGCGCCACCTCCGTCCAGTGCTGGGACGACACGTCCTGGTACGCACCCCGTACGGCCACCAGGTGACCCGCCGGATCGAGCACCGGCTCGGCGACGATCCGGATGTGCCGCACCACCCCGTCCCGCCGCTGCAGCCGGAACGCGGTCGACGTCGGCCGCCGGTGGTGCAGCAGCTGGCGTACGAACCGGCCGATGGCCACCGCGTCGTCCGGGTGCGCGTGGTGGTGCAGCTGCTCGATCGGCACCGGGTGCGCGGTGCGCGGCAGCCCGTAGAGGTCGAAGAGCTGGTTGTTCCACAGCACCTCGCCCGAGACGGTGTTCTCCTCGAACCCGCCGAACCGGCCCAGCCGCTGCGCGTGCCCGAGCAGCGCGGCCAGCCGCGTCGCCTCGTCCTCGATCCGCCAGCTCAGCAGCACCACGTCGCCGTAGCGCCCTATCCCGACCGCGGCCACCGCCGAGATCGACACCTGCTCCACCGCCGCGCTCAGCACCATCCGCTCGGCCCGGAACGGCTCCCCGGTGGCGTGCACCCGCAGCGCCTGCTCGTAGAGCCCGCCCGGATGGACCATCAGCGGGTACGCCTCCAGGAGGCGCGAGCCGGTGAGTGCGGCCCGGCTGCGGCCCGCCAGGTCGCTGAAGTGCCGGTTGGCGTACGCGATCCGGAAGTCGACGACGGCGCCGTGGTCGTCGAGGAGCGGCTGGAGGACCATCGCCGGATCGAGCAGCCCGTCCGCCAGGTCGACGAGCCGGCGGACCGTGCCGCCGGGCAGCTCGTCGGCGGTGCCGTCCATGTCCGCGCTGGAGAGGGTGTGCGCGCACACCTCGGCGAGCGCGTCGAGCTGCCGCTCGGCGACCGCGGACAGCGGCGGCTGGGGGTGCGGCCAGCACACCTCCAGGACCCCCAGGTAGCGGCCCCCGACCTGTGCCGGGAGCAGCGCCCGCGCCCCGCCGGTGTGCCCCTCGCGGCAGCCGATGCCGAGCGCGTCGGCCGGCAGCTTGCCGAACCACTGCGGGCCCCGCTCGGCCAGCGCCCGCTGGGCGAGGGTGCCCGCCCCCGGCGGCACCGACCGCCAGGCGTCCGCCTCCACGGCCGGGAAACCGGCCTGACCGGCCAGGGTCAGCGCCCCCTGCCCGCGCGCCGCCCAGATCGCGAGCCCGGTGGCGCCCAGCGGGGCGAGCGCCTGCGTGAGCAGGGACTCCGCGGCCGCCTGCGCGTCGCCGCCCAGCGCGCCGGCCTCCGCCGCCCGCACCTGGGTCACCTCCGCCGGCGCCCTGCCCTGCCCCGCCTGCCGGGGCAGCCGGCCCGGCAGCGCCTCGGCCACCGGGTCGTCGGCCGTCGCGTGGACGATGTCCGCGGCCAGCTCCGGCACCGGGACCTGCGTGGTGGCGGCCAGCTCCTTCAGCCGGCGGGCGGCCTCGGCGGGGCCGCCGTGCCCGCGCTCGACGAGGATGCCGGTCGCGATGCCCACGAGCACCCGCACGTCCGCCTCCGCGCGCGCCCGCCCCACCTCCCCGCGCAGCTCGTCGACGAGGGACGCCAGCGTCTCGACCGTGCGGTCGACCTCGGCGGCGTCCCCCGCGCCGCTCCGCGCCGGCGCCTCCCGCCCCCCTGCGGCCGTCATCGCTTCAGCCAGCGGCGCATGCAGGCCACCAGCGCGCCCGCGTCGACCGGCTTGGTGATGTAGTCGCTCGCCCCGGCCGCCAGCGACTTGGCCCGGTCGCCCTCCATCGCCTTCGCGGTCACCGCGATGATCGGCAGCTCCGCGTACTCCGGCATCGCGCGGATCGCCGCGGTCGCCGCGTAGCCGTCCATCTCCGGCATCATCACGTCCATCAGGATCAGGTCGACGCCGCCGCTGCGGGCCAGCGCCTCGATGCCCTTGCGGCCGTTGTCGGCGTGCAGCACGTGCATGCCGTGCAGCTCCAGCATCCCGGTGATCGCGAAGACGTTCCGCGCGTCGTCGTCGACGACCAGCGCCGTACGCCCCGCCAGGTCGTCGTCGGCGGCCGGCAGTTCCTCCACCGGTGCCGCGCCCGCCGACTGGCTGGGCACCAGCGGGCGCACCAGCGGCAGCACGTCACCGGGGGTGTCGGCCGTCAGGTGCAGCGCGATGCGCTCGCGCAACTCGTCGAGGCTCGGCAGCAGTTCGAGCGGCTCGATCCTCGCCCGCTCCTGCAGCAGCCGCTCCGTCTGCGGGTCGAGGCGCCGGGTGTGATGGGCGAGGACCGGCACCTGGCGCAGCGCCGGGTCACCGTCGAGCGCGTGCAGGAAGCGCAGCGCCGCGTTGTCGGGCATGTCCAGCTCCAGGACCACGCAGTGGGCGGGCTCGGAGGCGAGCACGGACGCCGCCTCCTCCGGCCCCACCACGGTCCGCACGCGCACCGGTCCGCGCGGGTCGGCGTGGCCGCGCCCCTCGGACAGCTCCGCCACCGCGCTGTCGGCGACCAGCGAGAGCAGCCCGTGCGGCCGCCCCTCGATCACCAGGAGCCGGCGCTGCTGGGGGAGCGCCGGGGTGGAACTCGGCTGCACGGCCGCCGCCACCCCGTCCAGGCCGTCCTCCAAGCCGTGCGGACGGCCCGTTTCGCCGCCGTCGGCCTCGAACCGGGCGACCGGCAGGTAGAGCGTGAACACGCTGCCCTCGCCGACCGTGCTCGCCGCGTGGATCGAGCCGCCGAGCAGGTGCGCGATCTCCCGGCTGATCGACAGACCGAGCCCCGTGCCGCCGTACTTGCGGCTCGTCGTGCCGTCCGCCTGCTGGAACGCGCCGAAGATGACGTCGAGTTGCTGCTCGGCGATGCCGATCCCGGTGTCGAGGACCCGGAAGGCGAGCGCCGGGCCGTGCGGGCGCAGCGAGTGCGGCAGGTCCGTCTCGGCGGCCGGCGCGATCCGCAGCTCCACCGCGCCGCTCTCGGTGAACTTCACAGCGTTGGACAGGAGGTTGCGCAGCACCTGGCGCAACCGCGAGTCGTCCGTGACCAGTTCCTCCGGAACGGACGGCGCGACGCTGATCTGGAAGTCGAGCCCCTTCTGGACGGTCATCGGCCGGAACGTGGCCTCGACGTAGTCCAACAGGCGCCGCAGCGGCAGCCGTTCGGGGTTGATGTCCATCTTGCCCGCCTCGACCTTCGACAGGTCGAGGATGTCGTTGATCAGCTGCAGCAGGTCGGAGCCCGCCGAGTGGATCACCCCGGCGTACTCGACCTGCTTCGGCGTGAGGTTGCGCGACGGGTTCTGCGACAGCAACTGGGCCAGGATCAGCAGGCTGTTGAGCGGGGTGCGCAGCTCGTGGCTCATGTTGGCCAGGAACTCCGACTTGTACTTCGACGCCAGCGACAGCTGCCGCGCCCGCTCCTCCAGCTCCTGGCGGGCCTGCTCGATCTCCAGGTTCTTCGTCTCGATGTCCCGGTTCTGCGTCGCGAGCAGCGCCGCCTTCTCCTCCAGCTCGGCGTTGGAGTTCTGCAACTCCTCCTGCCGCACCTGGAGTTCGCCCGACCGGGCCTGCAGCTCCGCCGCGAGCCGCTGCGACTCGCCGAGGAGCTCGTCGGTCCGCGCGTTCGCCACGATGGTGTTGACGTTGACGCCCACGGTCTCCATCAGCTGGTCCAGGAAGTCCCGGTGCACCTGCGTGAACGCCGAGACCGACGCCAGCTCGATCACCCCGAGCACCTGGTCCTCGACCGCGATCGGCAGCACGAGCAGGCTGGTGGCGCTGGTCGAGCCGAGACCGGAGGAGATGGTGACGTAGTTCGCCGGCAGGTCGTCCACCGCGATGGTCTTGCGGCTGCGGGCCGCCTGGCCCACCAGCGACTGCCCCATCCGGAACCGCACCGGGCGGTCCGCCCCGTCGGCGTCGTCGGGCCGCCCGTAGGAGGCGATCAGCCGCAGCTCCGGGCCGCCGGGGGCATCCTGAGCCAGGTAGAAGCCGCCGTACTGGGCGCTGACCAGCGGCGTCAGCTCGTCCATGATCAGCTCGGCGACGACCGTGAGGTCCCGGCGGCCCTGCATCAGCCCCGAGATCCGGGCCAGGTTGGTCTTCAGCCAGTCCTGCTCCTGGTTGGCGCGGGTGGTCTCGCGCAGGGACTCCACCATCGAGTTGATGTTGTCCTTGAGCTCGGACACCTCGCCCGAGGCCTCCACGGTGATCGACCGGGTCAGGTCGCCCTCGGCGACCGCGCTGGTCACCTCGGCGATCGCCCGCACCTGCCGCGTGAGGTTCCCGGCCAGCTCGTTGACGTTCTCCGTCAGCCGCTTCCAGGTGCCCGAGACGCCCTCGACCTCCGCCTGCCCGCCGAGCCGCCCCTCGCTGCCCACCTCGCGGGCCACGCGGGTGACCTCGGCGGCGAACGACGAGAGCTGGTCGACCATCGTGTTGATGGTCGTCTTCAGCTCCAGGATCTCGCCGCGCGCGTCCACGTCGATCTTGCGGGTCAGGTCGCCCTCGGCGACCGCCGTGGTCACCTGGGCGATGTTGCGCACCTGGTTGGTCAGGTTGTTCGCCATGGAGTTGACGTTGTCGGTCAGGTCCTTCCAGGTGCCGGCCACGTTCGGCACCTGCGCCTGGCCGCCGAGCATGCCCTCGGTGCCCACCTCGCGGGCCACCCGGGTCACTTCGTCGGCGAACGCCGACAGCGTCGTCACCATCGTGTTGATCACCCCGGCGAGCGCGGCGACCTCGCCCTTCGCCTCGACGGTGATCTTCTGCGACAGGTCGCCGCGGGCCACCGCCGTGGCCACCTGGGCGATGGAGCGCACCTGGCTGGTGAGGTTCGACGCCATCACGTTGACGTTGTCGGTCAGGTCCTTCCACGTGCCCGAGACACCCCGGACGGTCGCCTGCCCGCCCAGGTTGCCCTCGGTGCCCACCTCGCGGGCCACCCGGGTCACCTCGTCGGCGAACGCGGAGAGCTGGTCGACCATCGTGTTGATGGTGGTCTTCAGCTCCAGGATCTCCCCGCGGGCGTCCACGGTGATCTTCTGCGAGAGGTCGCCCTCGGCGACCGCGGTCGTGACCTGGGCGATCGACCGCACCTGCGCGGTGAGGTTGTCGCCCATGACGTTCACCGACTCGGTGAGGTCCTTCCAGGTGCCCGAGACGCCCTTCACGTCCGCCTGCCCGCCGAGCCGGCCCTCCGTGCCCACCTCGCGGGCCACGCGGGTGACCTCGGCGGCGAACGACGAGAGCTGGTCGACCATCGTGTTGATGGTCGTCTTCAGCTCCAGGATCTCGCCCCGGGCGTCCACGTCGATCTTGCGGGTCAGATCGCCCTGCGCGACCGCGGTGGCCACCTGGGCGATGGACCGCACCTGCGCGGTGAGGTTGCCGGCCATGAAGTTCACCGAGTCGGTGAGGTCGCGCCAGGTGCCGCCGACGCCCGGTACCTGCGCCTGCCCGCCGAGACGCCCGTCGGTGCCCACCTCGCGGGCCACGCGGGTCACCTCGTCGGCGAACGAGGAGAGCTCGTCGACCATCGTGTTGATGGTGTTCTTGAGCTCGTGGATCTCGCCGCGCGCGTCCACGGTGATCTTCTGCGACAGGTCGCCCCGCGCCACCGCCGTCGCCACCTCCGCGATGTCACGCACCTGCGTGGTGAGGTTGCCGGCCATCGCGTTGACGGAGTCGGTCAGGTCCTTCCAGGTCCCGTCCACGCCGGGCACGTGCGCCTGCCCGCCGAGCCGGCCCTCGGTGCCGACCTCCCGGGCCACGCGCGTCACCTCGGAGGTGAACAGCGACAGCTGGTCGACCATGCCGTTGAAGACCGACGCGATCTCCCCGAGCAGCCCCTGGCTGTCCGCGGGCAGCCGGGTGCCGAAGTCGCCGTCGCGCACGGCCGTGAGACCGGCCAGCAGCTGCCGCAGCTCGGGCTCGCCGACCTGCCCGTTCGTACCGCCCTTGCCGCGCGCAACCGCCCGCCGACCGGTGTCCGCACCGGTACTCGCCGTGTTGGCCATCTCCACCCCTTGCCGATCCCATGGGTCGCGCACCCCCGCTGTCCCAGGCGGTGCCACGGAGATCGCCAGCACATGTCCGAACGGGCGCTCCGGGGACATGTTGTCATGACCCGGCGCCGCCGACGGATGACCGGTACGGACGACGGGACGCGCCGTACGCCCACCGGATCGGCACGGATGTCACCACCGCCGGCCGCACCGGGCGGACGCACCGGACAGCGGGCGCACGCCGGAGCGTCGGCCGTGACCTGCGCGCCTACGGCGAGGCCTGGCCCGCCACCCGCGGCAGCCCGAGCAGCGAGCGCGCGACGGTCTGCGGCGACTCGTTCCGCTCGCGGGCCAGCAGGATCACCGCCCGGCAGGCCAGCTCACTGACCCCGAACGACAGCGCCTCGGGCGAGGTCCACGACGCCGCCTCCTCGCTGCGCTCCGGGTCGTCCTCGGCGCACGCCGCGACGTAGGCCGCCGCCGCCTCGAAGAGGTTGTGCTGCTCGGGCCGCCGCTCCTGCACCGGTCCGGGGGGCCGGTAGGGCAGTTCGAAGAGCTTCCTCAGTCGCTCGATCATGCGGTCCGCCTTCCCCCTGCGTGTTCGGCTCCCTGATCCTCGGAGTGTTCCCCGTCACGGCATGGTTCGAGCGTCGGCGACGGCACGGGAAACCCCGAGGAAACGCGCGACAATCCCCTAGGGGACGCCCAAGGAGGCCCCCAGGGGATAGCGGGTCGCGTCCCGCCAGCCCTCCGCCTCCCGCACGATCAGCCGCACACCGGACACCCCGACCCGCAGCGGCAGCAGCGGGGCGAGCCGCGCCTCCAGCGCGTCGTAGGCCGCCCGCCAGGTCTCCGGCCCCTCGTCGTTCGCGACCGTCAGATGCGGATCCAGGCCGTCACCGCCGAAGATCCCCCGGTACGGCACGGCCTCGGGCCAGCGCGCGGTGAGCTCCGCGGTCAGCGCGCCGATCGGAGCCGCCGGCTCCGGGGCCAGGTACAGCACCCCCGGGTACCGCCGGAACTCCGCAAGGACCAGCTCGAACGCCGTGTGCCGGCCGAACAGCGCCCGCAGCTCTCCGTCGACCGCCGCGTCGATCCGGCTGACGTGCAGGAACGGGTACAGCACGGTGATGTGCGCGGGCACCTCCCCGCGCACCAGAGGGTCGGCCTCGGGGAGCTGGATCGTCAGCGCCGTGTCCCCGACCACGTCCGGCCACCCGGTGGCGCCGTCGTCCGGCGCCATGTCGTCGTACGGTGCCGGGTCGTCGTCCACAACCGGCCATGATGGCACGCGGCCGCACCCCGCACACCGGCGCGGTACCCGAACTCCTGCGCTCCCACCAGTGTCGATGGGCAACGCGGTACCCGAGCGGTACCGTTGACCCATGTCAGCACTCAACGTGGACTTCGCCGATCAGGAGCTCGAGGAGATCCGGGAGATCGCCCGCGAGCGCGGCATGACCATGAAGGCCTTCGTGCGCGCGTCCGCCGTCGAGGCCATCACCCACCACCGGGCGCTCAAGGACGGCGCGGAGGCGTTCCGCCGCGTGTTCAACGACCCGGACCTCGCCGCCGCGATCGCCGAAGCCGGCATCGACGACGGCCCCGCGACGGGCCGGGCCGCCTGACCCATGCCGATCCTCTACATCGACGTCCGCTGGCTGCTCCAGCAGCACGAGGCCGTGCTGCCCGACTCACCGGTCATATCCGACTTCTCGGCCCTGGTCGCCGCCGTCGCCCGGCACCGTGTCGACCCGCCGCGCCTCGGCGTCGACTCCGACCCCGCCTGGCGCGCGGCCGCACTGCTGCACACCCTGCTGCTGCTCCGGCCGCTGCCCGCGTACAACGTCCGGTTCGCCTGCGCGGTGACGATCGCCTACATGCACGCGAGCGGCGAGGGCCTGGACGCCCCGTACGGCGAACTCGTGGAGCTGGCCAAGGAGTTGCGCGCGGAGAAGGCCGACGTCTTCGCCGCGGCCGACAGCATCCGCTCCTGGCGCATCTGACGCACCGGCCGTACGGCCCCCGGGCCCCCCTCCGCCGGACCCCGACACGTCTCAGGGCACGGCTCCGCCCCGGCCGGGCAGTGAGCCGACCGGGGCGGAATCCGTCGTCAAGGCCCTCAGCGGACCCCTTGCGTACTAGCCGAGCTGCGCCAGCGCCTCGTTCAGCGTGGCCGACGGCCGCATGATCGCCGACGCCTTCGCCGGGTCGGGCTGGTAGTAGCCGCCGATCTCGGCGGGCGAGCCCTGGACGGCGATCAGCTCGCCGACGATCGTCTCCTCGTTCTCGGCGAGGGTCTTCGCCAGCGGCCCGAACGCCTCCGCGAGCTGCGCGTCGTCCGTCTGCTTCGCCAGCTCCTGCGCCCAGTACAGCGCCAGGTAGAAGTGGCTGCCGCGGTTGTCGATCCCGCCGAGCTTGCGGCTGGGCGACTTGTCCTCGTTGAGGAAGGTGCCCGTGGCGCGGTCGAGGGTGTCGGCGAGCACCTGGGCGCGCGCGTTGCCCGTCGTGGTGGCCAGGTGCTCGAAGCTGACGGCCAGCGCGAGGAACTCGCCCAGGCTGTCCCAGCGCAGGTAGTTCTCCTTGACCAGCTGCTGGACGTGCTTCGGGGCGGAGCCGCCGGCGCCCGTCTCGAACAGGCCGCCGCCGTTCATCAGCGGCACCACCGACAGCATCTTGGCGCTGGTGCCCAGCTCCAGGATCGGGAACAGGTCGGTGAGGTAGTCGCGCAGCACGTTGCCGGTCACCGAGATGGTGTCCTCGCCGCGGCGGATGCGCTCCAGGGAGAACGCGGTCGCCTCGGCCGGCGCCAGGATCCGGATGTCCAGGCCCTCGGTGTCGTGCTCCGGCAGGTACGCGTTCACCTTGGCGATCAGGTTGGCGTCGTGGGCGCGGGTCTCGTCCAGCCAGAACACCGCCGGGGTGCCGGTGGCGCGGGCGCGGGTGACGGCCAGCTTGACCCAGTCCTGGATCGGCAGGTCCTTGGTCTGGCACATGCGGAAGATGTCGCCCGCACCGACCGTCTGCTCCAGGACCGCGGTGCCGGTCGCGTCGACGACGCGGACGGTGCCGGTGGCCGGGATCTCGAAGGTCTTGTCGTGGCTGCCGTACTCCTCGGCCTTCTGCGCCATGAGGCCGACGTTCGGGACGGAGCCCATCGTGGCCGGGTCGAAGGCGCCGTTGGCACGGCAGTCGTCGATGACGACCTGGTAGACGCCGGCGTAGCTGCTGTCGGGCAGCACGGCGAGGGTGTCGGCCTCGTTGCCGTCGGGGCCCCACATGTGGCCCGAGGTGCGGATCATGGCGGGCATCGAGGCGTCGACGATGACGTCGCTCGGCACGTGCAGGTTGGTGATGCCGCGGTCGGAGTCGACCATCGCGAGCGCGGGGCCCTCGGCCAGCTCGGCCTCGAAGGACTCCTTGACGGCGGCGCCGTCGGCGAGCGCGTCCAGGCCCTTGAAGATGCCGCCCAGGCCGTCGTTCGGGCTCAGGCCCGCCGCGGCGAGCGTCTCGCCGTAGGCGGCGAACGTCTTCGGGAAGAAGGCGCGCACGACGTGGCCGAAGACGATCGGGTCGGAGACCTTCATCATCGTGGCCTTGAGGTGCACGGAGAACAGCACGTCCTCCGCCTTCGCGCGGGCGATCTGCGCGGTCAGGAACTCGCGCAGCGCGGCGACGCGCATCACGGAGGCGTCGACGACCTCGCCGGCGAGGACGGGGACGGACTCGCGCAGCACGGTGGTGGTGCCGTCGTCGCCGACCAGCTCGATGCGCAGCGAGCCGTCCGCGGGGACGACCGCGGACTTCTCGGTGGAGCGGAAGTCGTTCTCGCCCATGGTGGCGACGTTCGTCTTCGAGTCGGCCGTCCAGGCGCCCATGCGGTGCGGGTGGGCCTTGGCGTAGTTCTTCACCGAGGCCGGCGCGCGGCGGTCGGAGTTGCCCTCGCGCAGCACCGGGTTCACGGCGCTGCCCTTGACCTTGTCGTAGCGGGCGCGGATGTCGCGCTCCTCGTCGGTCTTCGGGTCGTCCGGATAGTCCGGAAGCGCGTAGCCCTGCTCCTGGAGCTCGGCGACGGCGGCCTTGAGCTGCGGGATGGAGGCCGAGACGTTCGGCAGCTTGATGATGTTCGCGCCGGGGGTCTTCGCCAGCTCACCGAGCTCGGCGAGGGCGTCGTCGATGCGCTGGCCCTCCTCCAGGTACTCGGGGAAGCTCGCGATGATCCGGCCCGCGAGCGAGATGTCGCGGGTCTCCACGCCGACCCCAGCGGTCGAGGCGTACGCCTGGACGACCGGCAGGAACGAATACGTCGCGAGGGCCGGGGCCTCGTCGGTGTGGGTGTAGATGATGGTCGAGTCAGTCACCGGTACTCCGCTCCACGTCTGCAACATTGCTTGACATCAAGATATCCGGTGACCGGTGCCGACTCGACAAGGGCCCCGCGGGGAGCCCGCCCGGCCGGGCGGTGAGGGAGGGGGAGCCCCGCCCCCGCGGCCCGCCCCTCAGTCCCGGCCGTCGCCGTCGCCCGGCCACGTGCCCGTGGCCTTCTGGACGATCGCGGCGCCGGAGCGGTCGACGGCCCCGCGCACCAGGCCGAAGATCGCGCCCTGAACGGTCGCGGCGAGCAGGACCTCGCCCCAGCCGCGGTCGCGGTCCAGCGCGTCGGGTGCGTCGTCCTCGTTCCTGATGGCCTTCCACGCCTGCTGGAACAGCGCCGCCGCGACGGCACCGCCCGCCCAGCCGAGCGCGAATCCGACCGGCTTGTACGCCAGGGGCAGCTTCGCGGACTTCTTCTTCGCCATCGGACTCTCCTCCTCCGGGCGGCCGCCGGCCCCCCTGTACTCCCTCCGGCCGACCGGCCGGAACTGCAGGACACCTGTCCGCTCGCTCCCGGCCTATGCGGGGCGGACGGGCCGGACCCGTACCCCTGGCCGCCGCACCGAAACGCCTTGCGGAGATCACCGCGCACCGCCGAGGATGCCGCCATGCACCGGTTCACCGCTCCCGACGGTTCGAGCACGCTCACGCGGCATACCTGCGGATCTGGGCCGGATCGGATGCCGATGCCGACTGGGACGCGATCGGGCCGTTCTTCTACGGCCGGTGGGACGCCGCGGCCCGCCGCCACGCGGCGACGAGCGTGCCGCAGTCGAACGACGAGGCAGGCGAGGTGTACGCCGCTCCCGGCGCCTTCGACCCGGCCGCGACCCGCGCCGCCCTCGCCCGCCTCGACGCCCCGGTCCTGCTGCTCGCCGGGGAGCTGGACGGCGGGCCGCGGCCCCGCGTCGCCGCGGAGGTCGCCCGGCTGATACCCCGAGCCGAGGTGGCGGTCCTTCCCGCGACGGGCCACTTCCCGTGGCTCGACGACCCCGGCCTCTTCGTCCGCGCCGTCACCCGGTTCCTCGCCGGATCCTCGCAACGGCCCTCCGGGACGGCGCTCCGTCCGGCAGGATCTGACGGAGTGTCCGGGCGCCGGACATTCCGACTCTCACCCTGTACCTGAGGGTTATGGTTGGCCGACCCGGGTCGCGTGCGCCGCTTCCGGCGCGCCGTCGCCCACGGCGCGGGGTGGGCGGATTAGCGTCGCGCATACGGACGAGCCCCGACCGGTCGGGGGAGGCCGGCCGGGGCGTCCGATGCGGGTCGCGGAGGGCGGCCGCCTCGCGAGCGGAAGGGGGTTGCCGCGAGGAATGGTTCGGCCGGTCGGGCTCGCCGGGGCGTCGGGGGAAACGCCACCGGGGCACTCGGTCACTCCGTACCCACATACAGATGAACGGTCAACCAACTGCCGATGTTCCGCTTCCCGCCCCTCGGGAAGGTTGCACGCGTCACACCGCATCCGACCGGCCCCGACTGGCGGAAGGAGCGGTGAAAGCCATCCGTTCGACGTCAGGAAAGGACGTGCGAATGCCCCGCACCCGGGTGCAGGAACCTCCCGCCGCAGGTCAGCGGCCGGAACCCGGTCCCGGTACGTCCCACGAGCGCCCCGGATCCGCCGTGCCGGGAGCGGCCGGTCCGGTGGAGGCGCACCGGGTCGACGCGGACGTCCCCGCCGCCGTCGGGGCGGAACTGGCCCGGCTGCTGCACGAGAGGGTCGCCCGGGCCGCCGCCACCGACGAGCTGTTCGCCCGCGACGTCGCCGCGCGCGTCGCCCGCTTCACCCTCGACGGCGGCAAGCGGATGCGCTCCCAGTTCCTGTGGTGGGGGCTGCGGGCCGGCGGCGGAGGCCGCAACGCCGAGGAGACGGAGGCCGCGCTGCGGCTCGCCGCCGGCCTCGAACTGATCCAGACCTGCGCGCTCGTGCACGACGACGTGATGGACGGCTCCCCGGTGCGGCGCGGCGCCGCCGCCGTCCACGCCTCCCTCGACGCCCAGTACGGCGTCACCGGATCGGCCGGCGGCGCCGAACCGTTCGGACGGGCCGCCGCCATCCTCGTCGGCGACCTCGCGCTCGCCTGGGCCGACGACCTCGTCGCCGACCTCGACCTGCCGGCCGCCGCCCGCCGCCGGATCCGCGAGCAGTGGCGCGAGATGCGCACCGAGATGGTCGCCGGCCAGTACCTCGACCTGCACGGCCAGGCCACCGGCTCCCGTTCCCCGGCCCAGGCGGTGCGCACCGCCTGCCTCAAGAGCGCGCTCTACTCCGTCGAGCGCCCCCTCGCGCTCGGCGCCGCGCTCGCCGGCGCCGACGAGGCCACCACCGCCGCGCTCCGCTCCGCCGGCCGCTGCGCGGGCATCGCCTTCCAACTCCGCGACGACCTCCACGGCGTCTTCGGCGATCCCCGCCGCACCGGCAAACCGGTCGGGGAGGACGTCCGCGAGGGCAAGCACACCTATTTGATGGCCATCGCCCGCGCCCGGGCCGGCGGCGTCCCCGGCGCCCGCGACCTCCTGGAACGGAGCGTCGGCGACGCCGGCCTCGACGCCGAGGGCCTCGCCCGGGTCCAGGCCGTCCTCACCGAGACCGGCGCCCGCGCCGTCGTCGAGACGAAGATCGACCGCCTGGTCGCCCAGAGCATGCGGCACCTCACGGCCGCCGCCGTCGAGCCCGCCGCCGCCCGCCGCCTGCGGGCCCTGCTCCGGGCCGTCGCCGGGGCGCCGGCGGAGTCCGGCGGCGAGGCGGCGACCGCCCCGGAGCCCGCGCCCGCCGACCGGACCGACCCCGTCGACCAGCTCGTCACCCCCGACCTCCGGGCCCGCGAGCACACCGAACCGCCCGAGCCCGTCCTGCTGTTGTGCACCACCCCCGAAGGAGACCCCCGGTGAAGACCGTCCCCGGACCCAGTGACCACGTGGTGGTGGTCGGCGCCGGACTCGCGGGCCTGTCCGCCGCCCTCCACCTCCTCGGCGCAGGCCGCCGGGTGACCGTCGTCGAACGCGACGCGCTGCCCGGCGGCCGCGCCGGCCGCCTCGACCACGGCGGCTACCGCATCGACACCGGCCCCACGGTGCTCACCATGCCCGACCTCGTCGAGGACGCCTTCGCCGCCGTCGGCGACAAGCTCACCGAACGCCTCGACCTCATCCCGCTGCACCCCGCCTACCGGGCGAACTTCGCCGACGGCAGCACCCTCGACGTGCACACCGGCGCCGAGGCCATGGAGGCCGAGGTCGAACGGTTCGCCGGCGCCCGCGAGGCCGTCGGCTACCGGCGGCTGAGGGTCTGGCTGGAGAAGCTGTACCGCGCCCAGATGAACAAGTTCATCGACGCCAACTTCGACTCCCCCCTCCAGCTCCTCCACCCCGACCTCGCCCGGCTCGCCGCCCTCGGCGCGTTCGGCCGCCTCGACCACGCCATCGGCCGCTTCGTCCACGACGAGCGCCTCCAGCGCGTCTTCTCCTTCCAGGCCCTCTACGCCGGCGTGCCCCCCGCCCGCGCGCTCGCCGCCTACGCCGTCATCGCGTACATGGACACCATCGCCGGCGTCTACTTCCCCCGCGGCGGCATGCACGCCCTGCCCCAGGCCATGGCCGACGCCGCCGCCGACGCGGGCGCGACCTTCCACTACGGCACGGACGTCACCCGTCTGGAGCGCAGCGGCGACCGGATCACCGCCGTCGTCACCGACCACGACCGCATCCCCTGCGACGCCGTCGTCCTCACTCCCGACCTGCCGGTCACCTACGGGCTGCTCGGCCACGCCCCCAGGCGCCCGCTCGCGCTGCGGCACTCCCCGTCGGCCGTCGTCCTCCACCTCGGCACCGACCGCACCTGGCCCGAACTCGCCCACCACACCATCTCGTTCGGCGCTGCCTGGAAGAGCACCTTCCACGAACTGACCCGCACCGGGGACCTGATGAGCGACCCGTCGCTGCTCATCACCCGCCCGACCGCCTCCGACCCCGCCCTCGCCCCGCCGGGCCACCACCTGCACTACGTCCTCGCGCCCTGCCCCAACACCGAGGTCGGCCCCGACCTCCAGGCGTGGGGCCAACTCGCGCCCCGCTACCGGGACTCGATCCTCTCCGTCCTCGAAGCCCGCGGGATGACCGGCGTCGAGGACGCCATCGAGCACGAGACCATGGTCACGCCCGTCGACTGGGCGGCCCAGGGCCACGCGGCGGGCACCCCGTTCTCGGCCGCGCACACCTTCCCGCAGACCGGCCCGTTCCGCCCCCGCAACCTCGTCCGCGGCACCGCCAACGCGGTCCTCGCCGGCTGCGGCACCACCCCCGGCGTCGGCGTGCCGACCGTGCTGATCTCCGGCAAGCTCGCCGCCGCCCGCATCACCGGCGCCGACGCCCCCCGTCGCTCCGCCCCCACCCCGATCCGCCCGGCGAAAGGCACCGCCTCATGACCGCTCGCGAACTCGACGCGGCCGGTATCACCGACCCCGCCCTGCGCGACGCGTACACCCGCTGCCGCACCCTCAACGCCCGGCACGGCAAGACCTACTTCCTCGCCACCCGGCTGCTCCCGATCGAGCGCCGCCCCGCCGTCCACGCCCTGTACGGCTTCGCCCGCTGGGCCGACGACATCGTCGACGACCTGGAGTCCGACGCCACCCCCGCCCAGCGCGCCCACGAACTCGGCCGCCTCCAGGACCGCCTCGCCGACGGCCTGCGCAGCGGCGACAGCGACGAGCCGGTGGTCCGCGCCCTCGCCCACACCGCCGCGGTGTACGGCATCGACCACCAGCACTTCACCGACTTCATGGCCGCGATGCGCGCCGACCTCACCGTCACCGACTACCCGACCTACGCGGACCTGCGGGCCTACATGCACGGCTCGGCGGCCGTCATCGGGCTGCAGATGCTCCCCGTCCTCGGCACCGTCGTCCCCCGCGAGGAGGCCGAACCGCCGGCCGCCGCCCTCGGCGTCGCCTTCCAGCTGAGCAACTTCATCCGGGACGTCGGCGAGGACCTCGACCGCGGCCGCGTCTACCTCCCCGCCGACCTGCTCGCCGCGCACGGCGTCGACCGCGGGCTGCTGCTGTGGAGCCGCGCCACCGGCACCCGCGACCCGCGCATCACCGAGGCGCTCAAGGCGGCCGCCGACCTCACCCGCTCCGTGTACGCCGAGGCCGTCCCCGGCCTGCGCATGCTCGACCCGGTGGCCCGCCCCTGCATCCGCACCGCGTTCGTCCTCTACGGCGCCATCCTGGACGCCGTCGCCGACGACGGGTACTCCGTCCTGCACCGCCGGGCCGTCGTCCCGCGCCGCCGCCGGGCCGCCGTGGCCCTCGACGGCCTGGCGCGGATCGCCGCGAACCGGCTGCGGACCCCCGCACAGGACCGCTACCGCCCCGTCCCCGAAGGCGCCGCCCCGGCCGCCCGCCCCGCCTTCACCCGCCAGGACGCCGAGGAGGCCGCATGACCGACCGTCAGCGCGCGCAGGCACCCGCCCGGGGCCGCCGTTACCCGCTCAGCCTGCGCCGGCAGCCCGTGCCCTGGGACCGGATGCGCCCCACCTGGCGCGACGCCAAGCCGGCCCTCATCGGCGAGGCCCTCAAGCGCGCCCAGGCCCGCCCGTCGGGCAACTGGTACGTCGTCGGCGCCTCCCGGGACGTCACCGCCCAGCGCTCGGCCGGCCGCACGATCGCCGGTGTCGAGGTCGTCCTGTGGCGGGACCCGGCCGGCCGGCTCGTCGCCGGACCCGGCGCCTGCCCGCACCTCGGCGCCCCGCTCCGGGAGAGCCCCGTCGTCTGCGGCACCCTGGTCTGCCACTGGCACGGACTCGCCCTGAACGGCAAGCCGTTCGCCGGCTGGGAGCCCTGGCCCGCCTTCGACGACGGCGTCCTCACCTGGGTCCGCCTCGACCACGTCGGCGGCGAGGAACCCCTCGACCGCCCGGTGGTCCCCGCCCGCCCGATGCCCGCCACCGCCGTCGACGCCGTGTACGAGACCACGGGGGTCTGCGAACCGGACGACGTCGTCGCCAACCGGCTCGACCCCTGGCACGGGGCCTGGTTCCACCCCTACTCCTTCGTCGACCTCACCGTCGCCGAGGTCCCCACCGGCAGCGACGCCGCCGACGCCGACGGGTTCGCCGTCGACGTCTCCTTCAAGGTCGCCGGCCGGGTCGTGGTCCCGGTCCGCGCGGTGTTCACCGCGCCCGAGCCGCGCACCGTCGTCATGCACATCACCGAAGGGGAGGGCCAGGGTTCGGTCGTCGAGACCCACGCCACCCCGCTCGGGGACGACGCCGACGGCCGGCCCCGCACCCTCGTCGTAGAGGCAGTCGTCGCCGGCTCCGAGCGCCGCGGCTTCGCCGCCGCCCGCGCCCTCGCCCCGGCCCTGCGCCCCCTGATGCGGGCCGCGGCCGGCCGCCTCTGGCGCGACGACATCGCCTACGCCGAACGCCGGTACGCGCTGCGCAGCAGCGGCCGGTTCCCGGGCTGAGCCCCGGCCGACACCGTGCACGCCTTACGGGCCGGGCACGCCTTACGGGCCGGCCGGGATGGTGCGAGCGGGCGGACCGCGCAGGCCGCCCGCCCGCACCGGAGCACCGGCCCGGGGGGGGGCCCCCCCCCCGCCCCCCGCCCCCCCCGGCCCCCCCCCCCCCCCCCCCCCCCCAGCGGCGCCCGCGCCCCCGCCCCCCCG
>NZ_JBHWZH010000015.1:0-65581 GCF_042728285.1 Streptomyces sp. NPDC060194
CCCCGCCTGCGCGGGGACACCCGGCGGCCCGGCGGCGGGTCAGTCCGCGTCGAGGACGTCCCGCAGCGCCTTCGCGAACTCCACCGGGCGGCCCTGCTGGCCGAACTCGCCGCCCAGGAAGCCCGAGTGGTCGCCGGGGAAGAGCACCGCGTCGGCGCCGAGGCCTGCGGCGACCCCGAGTCCGGCCCGGTGGGCCAGCTCCCCCGCGGACTCCTCGCCGACCCCGACGACGATGCGGGTGGACGCGGCCCGCAGGGCGTCGAAGTCGGGCCGGTAGCCGGTGCACGGGATCATGTTCTGCCCGAGCAGCGGGTCGTCGCGCGAACCGTCGTCGCCGGCCGGCATCCCGAACTGCTCCGGCGAGGGCACGGGCTCCTCGGCCCAGCCCGCGGGAACCGGCCCCTTGCGGGTCGCCAGCAGGATGAACTTCACCATCGCGGGACCCTGCCCCTCCCGCAGGTAGGTCTCCCGCACGTCCGCGCAGGCGGCGAGCGCCTGCTCGCGGTCGGGGAGGACCGGGACGGCCGGCGGCTCGTGCGCGACCAGCGTGCGGACCAGGTCGCCGTGGGCGGCCACCAGCGCCAGTGCGTTGACCGCTCCGCCGCTGCTCGCGAACACGTCCACGTTCCGCGCCCCGAGCGCCTCGATCACGCGCCGCAGGTCGTCCGCGTGCTCCTCGGGCGTGGTCTGCTCCGCGCCGTCGGTCCGCGGGCTGCGGCTCACGCAGCGCGGGTCGTACGTGGCCACCGTCCGGTCGGTGAAGTGGGAGGCGAGGGTGGCGAACCCGGAGGCGTCCATGGGCGAGCCGATCAGGAACAGGACGTCCTCGCTCAGCCCCGCGCCGTGCAGGTCGTAGGTGATCGTCGCGCCGCCGGCGGAAAGGGTGTGGGTCTGCACGTCCGTCATTGCCTGCTCCTCGTTCGGGTGCGTCCGTCGTCGGCCGCTCGCAGGGGTAGACCGCCGCTCCCCGCGGAAGTCATCGCTCACCGCCGCTCGTCTTGACGGTTTTCCACGGGACCGGCGTCGCGCAGCGGTTCCGGCAGCTGGTGCGCCGGCACGTTCTGGTAGGCCACCGGGCGCATCCAGCGGGCGACGGCCCTGCCGCCGACGGTGGAACAGCGGCCCGTCCTGTCCTCGCGGCCGTCCACGGTCGCCGTGAGGCTGCCCGGCAGCGCGCGCAGGGCGTCCACGGCGAGGAGGGCCGGGGGCGCCGGCCCGCGGGTCCCCCGGTTCCGGCGCGCGGTGCAGGACGCTGACGGCGGAGGCGAGCAGGGCCCGCCGCCGAGGTCTCCTCACCTAAGGAAGCGCTCCGCGCTGCGGTAGAGGGCGGCGATGCCGGATCAGTCGCTCGTCCGCCGGGTGCGAGAAGTCGTCGGCCGTCACCACCGGGTTGGGCCTCGACGGCCAAGGGCCCGCGCAGGACGCCGACTGCCCAACATCTGCTGATCCTGCGCGACATGCTCGCCGCGGACGGCTTCGCGCAGGCGTTGCAGCGGGTCCCCCTCGGCAGCGATCCCGCGCGCACGGCGGAGGTGATGGGGGCCCACTACCCCGAGGCGACCTCCTGCGACCTCGCCACCCTCACCACCTGCGGCCCCGACGCCTGCCCGGCGCCGTGACGTCTCCCGGCTGCGTAGGGATCTCCCTGCCCCGGGGACGCCCCCCCCGCCCCGTGCCCGCCCTCAGACGAAGGTGATCCGTAGGGCCGGCCGGCTGCAGACCGCGGCTCAGTGGGTGCGGCCGCGGGGCTTCAGAGTGCCCGGGGGGAGGGGCGGCGCGGGGATCGGGGGGCCGTCGTAGCCGTGGACCGTGCCGAAGCGGGATCCGGTCGTCCAGTCCTCCCGGGCCCGGGCGATCTCCTCGTGGTCGCGCCCGATGAAGTTCCAGAACATATCACCGGATCGACGGTTCACCGCAGGTCAGAGGTCTGATGGAGCCTTCGGGGTCAGCAAGTAGCCAGCATCGACCCCAGGAGGTACTCCTCATGGCCGCCAAGACTCTCGTCCGAGGGATGGGCACCTTCTTCAAAGACTGCGAGCACCCGCAGTCCCGCTGGTCGCGTTGCGCGCACGAATACCGGATCCGATACCGCAACCTGAACGGTCGTCAGGTGGAGGAATCGGGCTTCACCACGCAGGACGCGGCGATCACCCGCTTGACCAGCATCTACAACAGGAAGCGCGAGAGCCCTCACCGGCGCACCCGGGCGGAGCGAGCCCGGATCCGTGGCGAGAAGCTCTTCAAGGTGTACGCGGCGGAGTGGCGGGCCGGTCAGCGCGACCTGTCGGCGGCCTCGCAGCGGCACTTGGACTCGCTCCTCGAACACCACCTGCTGTCTGCCTTCGCCGCCCGCCGGATGAGCACGTTCGACCACAAGGTCGTCGACGCCTTCGTCAAGGACATGGAGGCCGCCGGAGTCGGCGGCCGCGCCACCCAGGCGAACGCCTTCGACAAGCTCAAGTCGATCCTTCTCGACGCCCACCGCCTGGGCATATACGAGGTGAGTCCGCTGGAGGGGATCAAGCCACCGCAGTACCAGCCCAAGCGCGTGGTGATACCGACCCCGGAACAGCTTCGAATACTGCGGGAGGCCGCCGGCCCCGACTTCCGGCTGGTGGCCGACCTGATGAGCGGCTGCGGCATGCGCAACGCCGAGGCCGTAGCCGTGAACCTCAACCTCATCATCGCCGACGACGTGTACCGCATCCAGGAGCAGGTCAACCAGACCACGGGCACCTACGGCCCCCTCAAGCATCGGCGTCCGGGAGGCCACCGCGACGTGCCGCTGCCGCGCAAGGTGCGCGAGACGATGGAACGCTACGCCGAGAAGTTCGGGGACAAGGACGGCTGCCTGCTGCGGCACCCCGCCCCCCCCGGGTCCACGGCACCGCCGGCCTCTGGCTCCTCGGCCTCCAGGCCTGCGCCGCCGCGGCCCTCGGCGACGAGGCCACCGTCCGCACGGTCAACCGCGAGGACGTCGTCCCCGACGACCTCGACCAACTCGGCGGGCTCCACACTTACTCGCCCGACAAGCAGGCGTACTACACCGTCGAGTCTGGCGCCCTCCTCGGCCCGGCACCACCGACCTCATCACGCAGGCCGCCGACGCCGTCCACGGCTTCAGCAACCCCGACGACCCCAACTGGGCCTTCGGTGACCTCGCCGGCGCGCAGTGCAACCACGCGCTGATCCTCCTCCACAGCGGCGAACTCGACGCCGCCGAAGCCGTCCGCCCCGTCCTCGACCTCCCGCCCGGCTTCCGCAACAACGGCATCGTCCTCTCCGCCCAACGCCTCCGCCACGCGTGGCAACCTGCCCCGCCCGCACGGCCGCCACCGCCCGCACCCTCCGCGACGAGATCTCCGTCTACGCCCCCCGACGACCCGCCCTCCCCGTCGGCACCCAGCGCTAGGCTTCCCGCATGTACCCGGTCCAACGATCCGGCCCCCGCCTGCTCCTGCGCGAACTCACCGTCGACGACGTCGACCCGCTGCTCGCCGTCTACGGCGACGCCAAGGCGACCGAGCACTTGTCGTTCGAACCCCGCACCCGGGACCAGGTCGGCCAGATCGTCGCCCGCTCCATCGCCTCCGCCACGACCGTGCCGCGCACCGAGTACGCCCTCGCCGTCGCGGAACAGGACACCGGCCACCTCGTCGGCTTCGGCCGACTTGCAGCGGACCCGCACCAACAGTGCGCGGCGACCTTTGGGTTCGCTCTCCGCCCGGACTCGTGGGGCATCGGATACGGCCTGGAGACTGTGCGCCTCCTCCTCGGATTCGGCTTCGAGGAACTCGGCTTGCACCGCATCTGGGGCGCACGGTCTCCGCTCAACGACGCATCAAACAGGACCATGTCAGCGGCCGGTATGACGAAGGAGGGAACGATCCGTAGCCACATCCTGAGGGCCGGGCGATGGCGGGATTCAGTCGTGCACGCGATCATCGAGGATGAGTGGCAGCAGTTGGCCGCGACGCTCTGATGCGTCGTCAGGAAATCGTCCGCACTGCCGCGGGCTGACGATCGCACCCATCCCCGGCAGTCCCTGGACGCCGAACCGGCCGTACGTCCCGTGAAGGCGCCCGCGGGCCCCGTTTCCTCGCCGGTGCTGCCGTGCTCGGCACCGCGCTCCTGGTCACCGGGCTGTCCCTCACCGACGGGTCTGCCCCGCCCGCCGAGAGGCGGGCCCGAGGTGGCGCCTTCCGGCAGCGGCCCTTCGGCCCCGGGCTCCGGCAACGCCCGCCCGGGACTACCGCACCGGCGCCGCCGACCACGAGCGATCCCAACGCCGCTTCCGACCCCCGGACCTCGCTGTCTCCGCAACGAACCGATCGGTCGGAACGGCCGGAGTGATGTTTTTCGTGGCGTGTGCGCTTGGTGAGGAGTGGAGACGGCCGATGTCTCCCGCCGGGTGCACCGTCCACCCGGTCGAGCCTGTGGTGGGGGTTGTGGTGGAGCCGAACGTCAAGGGCAGGCGTCTGCTGTCCGCGGAGGAGATGCGAGCCGGAGTCGCCGAGTTCATACGTCGGGTCACGGCGCGCAACCGGTTACCGCTGGACTACTCGGTCGCGAGTCTGCGCGTGGTGGACCGCATCGTCGACGGTCTCCGTTCCGCTGATGCGGAGCAGCAGGCGGTTGCCCGCGAACTGTTCTGGCTGGGGGCGTACGCAGGCGAGGTCTTTGTTCGGCGGGCCGGCGCCCAGTGGATGGACTTCGATCCAGCACAGCGACTTCTGTTCGGGCAAGTCGTGGGGATTCGGATGCCCGACGGGCGAGTGTGGAACCCGATCGGGAAGGTTGCCAAGCGCTTCGAATCCGGGCCGGAGGAGTCCGTGCAGCAGATGTACTTCCTGATGCACGGTCGGGTCGCGGCACAACGCGGTCGCAGACCTGAAGCCATTGCGTGAGGATCGAGCGCAGTACGGCACCTCTCTGTGGTGAGGGACACGTTCCGCTTGCTGTGACGTTTCTGCGCGTCAGGACGCTGAGGGGAGGGGAGTTCGGAGTGGACGATCGAAGAGGCACGTGTGGTCAGGGGCGGGGACGAGCAGGTTCGTGGGCGCGACCGTGAGTTGGGAAGGGCGGTGTCGCGTGCTCAGGATGGTGACGAGCACGAATTCGAGACGGCTTACCGGCTCGTCCAGCCAGGGCTCCTTGGATACCTGCGCGGACTGGTCGGGGCCGACGCGGAGGACGTCGCCTCGGACGCCTGGCTCGAGATCGCACGTGATCTGCACAGGTTCAGGGGCGACGGGGCGGGGTTCCGCGGCTGGACCGCGACCATCGCGCGCCATCGTGCTCTGGACCACCTGCGCAAGCAGAAGAGGAGACCGCTGACGGCGCTGCTGGAGCAGGACGTCCTCGACCTGCCCGGAACGGCGGACACGGTGGAGGAGGCGATGGAGGCCGCATCGACGCGATGGGCGTTGTCCCAGATCGCCGGCCTGCCACCGGACCAGGCCGAGGCGGTGCTGTTGCGCGTGGTGGTCGGACTGGACGGACCTGCTGCCGCGCGTGTGCTGCGGAAGCGGCCGGGCGCCGTCCGAACGGCCGCTCACCGGGGGCTGAGACGGTTGGCCGCGCAGTTGACCACCGCGGGCCGGGTGACGAGCGCGGCATGCGTGGGTTCCGGCTCTGTGAAGGACGAGGGATGAGACGACGCAAGGCACGGGCGACGGACGCCATGGTCGTCACGCCGGAAATCGAGAACTTCGCGGCAGCGCTGCGCAGCGCCGCCGGACCCGACCCCGACGGGGCGCAACGGGCGCTCGCGGCGTTCCGCGAGGCCCGCGACTCCGCTCCCAGCGCATATTGGCAGCGCACGCGTCGGCAGGACGACTGGCGGCCCGCCGGCATCCGTTCCGGGGCGCGCATCCCCCTCCGGGCGGTGCTCGGCGCGGCTCTCGCCAGCGTGACGCTCGGAGGAGTGGCGTTGGCCGCCGGGACCGGGGTGCTCGGCTCAGTCGAGGAGCCTCGCCGCGCCCCCGACCGGACGCCGGCGGCCCCGTCGGACAACGGCACCACGCCGGAGCGGAGGACCGGAGACACCGCCGGCGGGCCGTCGGGCACCGCTGCGGATCCCTCGAGGAGTGCTGTCGACGAGCCGTCAGGTGCGGTTCCGACAGAGCCGGCTTCCGGCTCCTCCGCGACGAAGCGGAAGGGGCCGCAGGCCGAAGCGGCAGCGCTGTGTCACGCATGGAGCCAGGGGGGCGGAGCGGATCGCGGGACGGCCTTCGAACGGCTGGCGGACAGGGCGGGTGGTGAGAGCGCCGTCGCGTCCTACTGCGCCGCTGTCCCCGCAGACGGATCGGCGGACAATGGTAACGAGGGGAAGCCGACCGAGACGGCTTCCTCACATCCGATCAGGGAGCCGCGGGTTCCCTCGCCCTCGAAGGGCCGGAGCGGAGAGCACACTCAGCGCAAGGGCAGGTCTTCCTGAGCGAGGGGTGACAAGCGCACCGCGGGAACTGGGAGAGGCCCCGAGGCGGGAGCGAACTACTTCCCTCGGGGCCTTCTCGCCTCCGGTCCTCTCCCGCCCCCTTTCATGTGGGCGTGGGACCCGACGTGACGGGCTACTCGGCGGAACCGAGATCGACCTCGACGACCGTCCGCGTGATCTGCGGCCGGTCCCACAGCGCGAGGAGCTCGTTGGCCAGTTCGACGACCGGCAGGGGGTGCCGCTCGCCGTGCACCACGATCGCCGCGGCGGAGAGCCCGCGCGGCACGGCGCCGGCGTCGAGGAGGACGCGCCAGTCCTCCGGTGCGAGTTCCAGGAACTCCAGCCCGCCGAGGGCCGCGATCTCCAAGGGGTCGGCGAGGGTGCGCGGGTAGGCGCTGAGGGTCCGCAGACGAGGCAGCCCGACGAGGAGACCGAGGCTGAGCGGTTCGCCCTCCCAGACGCCGATGCTGATCGCCTCGAGCCCAGGGTGAGCGGCGGCGGCCACGCTCGGTACGCCGCTCCTGTTCACCCACGCGACCGCCGGAGGCCGTTCTTCGCGGTCTGCTCCGTGCTCGTCTGCTCCGTGCTCGGCCTCGGGTCGCCGGTCGAGGACCATGTCGGTGAGGGAGTCGAACAGCAGGGACGCCCCGCAGTTCTCCTCGTGGCTCAGCATGACGATCTGGCCGAGGTGGCCGCGCGGTCCCGGGGTGAGGTCGACGGCGATCCGGTCCCCACCTCCGTTGTCCCCGAAGACGATCCACCCCGGCGAGCCCACGAGGCCCTGCACGGCCGCGTGGGGCGGGGTCTCGACGGCGTCCATGGCCGCGAACTGCCAAGGGGCCGGACGGGAGGCGGCATCGGCGAGGTACACCTCCTCCGGCGACAGGAGTTCGCAGCCGACCGCCTTGGCCATGTGCTCTGCCGCGCTCCAGTCCTCGCCGAGGTCCTCCCAACGTGCTCGGGTGACCCGGTAGAGCGCGCGCAACTCCTCGGGCAGCGTGACCCCGAGACGGGTCTCCACGGCGGCGAGCTCCTCTTCGGTGGCGCCGATCGCGTCCGGCAGCCGCTCGCGCAGGGTCCGCTCCAGCAGCACCGCGTCCGCCGTGGGGGCGGGCACGGCGTCCGGAGAGGGGTCGGGCAGGCGGCGCCAGGGCTCCGGCACGGCTCCCTCCACGAGGAGGATCGCGCCCAGGTGCGTTCCGACGCCGGAGTCGACGGCAGGACCCCGGTCGAAGAAGTGGAGCCGGGCCTTGCCAGGGGTGGGCGTCTCCAGCATGAACGAGACGTCATCCACCCCCGCCTCCGTCAGAACGTCGCGAATCCGGCCGACGGCGTCCCATTCCGACTGGATGTCACTGACCAGAGCGGCCCGTCCGAGCTGGAACGCCGGCCTGGCCGCGGGGACGCTCCAACTCCCCTGGCCGATATGGCCCACCACGTATCCGCCGGGTGCGGCGAGCCGCTCGGCGTTGTCCCGGACCAACAGCCGCAGCAGCGGCTCCCACACAGCGACGTCGTGTATCCCGAGCAAGTCTTCCTCCCCTGTACAGGTGCTGCATCGTCCGGCCCGCGGCGTGGTGCGGCCGACCGGGCTGTCATCGCGCGCAGCAAGACATCCTGCCGACGCGCGAAGCGCTGAGCGGCCGTGACCGCGGTTACCTCCTGCTGCAGCCGATGTCAGCCGATGGCGATGCGAGGATGAGCGCCGGGCTCGATCCAGGCCATGATGCGGTCCATCGACGCGCGCGGCACGGAGACGCACCCCGCCGTCGCCCCGTTGCCGTTGACGTGGAGGAAGATACCCGCCCCTCGTCCGGGCGTCGCCGGCCACCGGTTGAAGTTGATGACGAGGGCCTTCGCGTACTGAGTCGGGTAGTTGATCAGATGCTCGCTGCCCCGATCGCCGCTCTCGACGAGCGGGAAGTCGGCATCGGCCTCCGTGCGCAGGGAGTTGTAGTGGGCCGATTCCGGATCCTGCACCCACCAGTGGGACGAGTTGATCCGCGTGTACGGCATCTTCGTGCCTCCGTACTCCACGCCGAACCCTTCGCGGCTTGCACGCAGCCGAAGTCTTGGCCTTCGCCGGCTGCCTCGCGCGGTCGACTCCCCGCGCGATCGCAGGGCCCTTTCCGATTACGGATCGAGCCCTGCAATCGTCGACAGTGAATCAGCGTTTGGCGTACGGAGAGATCCCGGCGGTCGTGCGGATGCCAGGGAGCGCTGCGTACAGGCTCGCGCCCGGGCACAGGGTGGCGTAGCCGTCCCGGTGGCCGGAGATCGTGTGGAGCGTGGCTGCCTGGCCCTTCTTCCAGACGCCGGTGTCCGCGGCTGCGGTCAGGGTCACCTTGGCCTGCGGGCTGACGCCGTGCAGGCCGAGTTTCCAGGCCGCGACGTCGGCGACGGCTTGTTCGGCCGCGGCGCTCGGCTTGCCGCCGTTCTCGTAGTCTCCGAGGACGGAGATGCCGGCGGAGTAGCTGTTGAAGCCGTAGGTGTGGGCGCCGAGCACGGGACGGTCCACGCCGCCCGCACGGCCCTCGAAGACCGTGCCGCACTTGTCGACGAAGAAGTTGTAGCCGGTGTCGTTCCAGCCGTTCGTCTTCACGTGGTAGGTGAGGATCGCCCGGATGATCGAGGGCGAGTCGGCGCAGTCGTAGGCGTTCGTCCCGGCGGTGTGGTGGACGAAGACCGCGTCGAGCTCGCTCAGGTACGCCGGCGGATCCGCGACGAGTGACTCGTCGGCGCCCCAGGCGGATCGGTCGACGATGTCGGGAGCGGAAGGAACCGTTGGGTCCGTCGACTCCGTCGGCTCACTCGGTTCCGGAGTCTGGGTCGGTGAGACCGCGGAAGTCGCGGCCGGCTCGGCGGTCGGTGTCCCAGTCGGCTGTCCGTCGGGTGCCGTGCCGGTGGGCTCGGGTTCGCCTGAGGAAGTTGTGGGTTCGCCTGACGCCGTCGCTGCGGGCGGCGTCGTGGGGTCGCCGGCTGGAGGCGCACTGGACGTCGCACCGTCCGTGGGATCCGGAGAGGCAGCGTCGCCGGGCGGCGTGCTCGTGGCATCCGTGGTCGGGGTGGCGGTCGGGCTTTCGTCGGCAGACGAACCAGTCGGCTCAGGGTCGGGTCCGGGTTCGTCCGAGGCTTCGGACGACGGTGCTGTGGATGGCAGCGCAGAGGCAATCGGGGATGACTGGTCCGACGCGTCTCCGGAGGACTCCCGAGTCGCTTCCGGCTTTCTCGTCGTAGCCGACACCGAGGGGCTCCCTTCCACCGGGGTGTCAGTCTCCACCGCCGAGGCACGGGGCCTCCTCGGCTTCGATGTGGCCTTGCCGTTCCCCTTGCCCTTGACGTCCTCGCCCGGGTCGATCATGTCGAGGCGCAGCGCGCCCGGAACAGCGGTCTGCTTCCCGTCCGCTACGACCCGTGCCTCGATCGCGTCGGAAGCGCCCACCCACAAGGGCTCCGATGCACCGCGCACTCCCGCCGCACCGCCCTCTGCGGAATCCGGGGGGCGGACCTCGAAGTCGAGGTCCCGCCAATCGCTCCAGCTTCCGCCGTCGGCCGCTCGGGTACGTATCTGAGCGCTTCCGTCGAAGCTCTCCGTCTCGTCCGCCCAGGAGACTCCGACCATCGAGAAGGGCCGGGTCTCGGTCCGGGGCAGTGTGCGCTTCTTCGAGTTGTCGCCTGCCAGCGCCAACACGTGAGCCGCGGCTGGACGGGCCTCCTCGATACGTCCTGCCTCGGACTCCCCTGTGACGGTGACGGCGGTGATCCCCGCACTGCCCACCAGGACCGTGGCCGCCACTCCCCAGAACGTTCGATTGAAGCGCGGGGACGTGCGTGCGCGGGCTTTTCTCCGGCTCATGTACTCACTCTCGCTGTGCGGTGAGCCAGTCGGCTGCGACCTACCGACGCCCGCACCTGCATGTGGTCGGACCAACGGGTCGGCGTCGACTGACGGATTCAGACGTGTTCATGACAGATATGCATGCGTCGGGCTGCGCGCCCTCGCATGCGACCGGGTCCTCCACGGTGCCTGCCGAGTACGTTCGGGCAGGGCCGGTCCCGGCGGCAATGCGGTATGCCGCGCCCCCTCCGCGGCTACCGCAGCGGTTATACACCGCCGTGCCGACGTCTCGCATCCGCAAGAACAAATAGGACGACGCGCAGGAACAGGCGGGCCCCAGGCGGCAGATATTGAGGGCATCGGCGGTCACGCGCTCACATACCTTCCTGTGCTGCTGAGGGCGCGTCGGTGGTGCTCTCGGGGGCGGGTAGTTCGCCTTGGCAGGCGGCGCGTCCGAAGGAGCCGTAGGCGGTCGCGGTCAGGACCTGCCGTCCGCGCACGGTGAGAGCGCACCTGGCACGCCCGCCCTTGGTGTCGAGCGTGATCGTGACGATGGGCGGCTTGCCCATGGGAACCCGCACGGTCTTCTTCCACGGCAGCGAGACCCGGCGGACCACGACGGCCTTCCCGGACTCGCTACGCGCCTGATAGGTCAGGTCGGCGGTGCCGTCACCGGTGACCTCGTAGATGACCGCGGCCGTCGGCCGCTTCCGCTCGGGCTGCGGCTGCTCCTTCCGGCCGCCGGGCAACACCCCTTACAGGACGAGGCCGACGCACACGGCCAGGAACCCGGCCCGACGGCCGTGCCGCGCGGGCCGATACACCGGCCGGTCCTCCTGGAGTCCGGTGTTCGCTCCTCCGTGGACGCGGGGTCCTGAGCCGGGTGGTCCGGCGCCGAGAGCTCCTGCTTTTCGTTGGATGGCACGGGGCCTCCTGGCCTTCCCGAGGTCGATCAGGTTCGCGCCCGGCGGCCCGGCTCGGTCCCGACCGTCGATCGGGTCGGACCGGGCCGCCGGACGCTGTCGTGCTCGTCGGGGGGCGTCAGTCCCGCGGCTGGAACGTCACTGCGCTCACGTCCCAGAGGAATGTGCCGCCCAGCGGGTTCTCGGGCAGGTCGGCGCGGAAGTTCCTGACGAGGAACTCCACCATTCCGCAGTCGTACCGGCTCCACAGGGAGTCGTTGCGCTGGTAGACCAGGACCGGCCACTTGGCGGGATCGTCACCCGACGCGTCCCAGCACAGCATGTCCGCGGTGGCGGCGACTCCCCAGACGATCAGGGCCGGAGAGGTGTCCTCCAGCTCAGGCGTCTTGCCCTCCGTCTCCCAGTCGGCCTCGGCGTTGGCCGTCTCGATCACCATGCCGTCCCTCGGCGCGCGCCCCAGCGGCACCTTGGGCTCGGGCCTGCCGATCGACAGGTAGTTCTGCACCGCTCCCGCGCCGTAGACCTCCATGAAGTGCTGGTAGTCGGGCGGGAAGGGCTTGCCCCACGAGGCGGCGACGGCATCCCAGTCGACCGTCGTGCCTCCGTCCGTCGGTGGCGGCATGAGCCGCCGCAGTGCGTCCAGGTCGGACAGCTCACTCATCGGTACCTCATTCCGTGCCCGTTCGATTTTCGGCGGTCCGCGTCGCGTCGGCCGGCGCCATGGGGTGCTTCCCGTGGGTATGGCCGCCCCGCCGTCCGTCTGAGTGCCCAGGTTGTCTCCCGTACTCAGTTGGTTCGGTATGTACACCTGGAAGTTGATCCCGATCGAACCGTCGGGATTCACCCCGTACGACGACATGTCGTATCCCGTCGGAACCGTTCTGCTGCCGTCGTAGCGGGGCGACACGGTGTACGTGCCGTCCTGGCCGGCTGTATCACGGCCGTGTGGACCATGCTTTTGTGCTTCCTCATGTGCTCCTCGCCCTGGGTGAAGCCGATCTGCTTGGCGTTGGCACCACGGGCACACGGGGAGAGGTTCGCCAGGACACCCTTACCCGCGAGCTTGTTGCCGATGAGGTGGCAGGCGTTGATGTTCTTCTGCTCGTCCAGGCCCTTGCCCTTGGCGAAGCCCTGCGCCCAGCCGTAACCGGGCGGATTCGAGCCCACCGCAGTGCCCTTGTTCTTCTTCAGGTAGTCCTTCGTCAGGCAGGCTTCCGCGGCCGTGGCCCGGTTGCCGTTGGAGGCGTCCCTGTCGCCGTACTTGATCCAGCCGTCCCCGCAACCGGACCGGGTGTCGTTGTCGTCGGGCTCCGGCGCGGGCCGCGGGACCCGCCGCGGATCGGGTGCGGGCTGGGTGTCGGTGTCGTCCTGCGCCCGTGAGCGCTCGTCGATCCGTTCCCGGACCTCGTCGACGACGTACTCGACGGCCGCCGCCACGGCGATGATGGCGACCGTCACCACCACGGCGGCGACGAAGACCGCGGCGACCACGGGGATGGCGAGAGCGAACCAGTGCCCGTCGATCTCCACGTTGCTGATCGGGTTGCAACCGGTGAAGGCGTAGCGGTTGCCCGTGAAGGGGTCGCTGCCCAACCCCATGTCGGCCAAGGCCCCGTTGTACATGTCCCGGCTGGTGAAGCGGTTGAGCCCCGGGTCGTAGTCGCGGAAACCTATGTCGTAGGTGCCGGAGCCGGCGTCCCATCGCCGGTGGCGGGAGTACGGGCTGATCGGCGAGGTGCACGACCGGTTGCGCGGGAGGGGAGGAAGGTGGCCGGGCGGGACGCGCGGGGACACACCCCTGCCCTCGTTCGGCGGACCGTGGAGGCCTCTGCGGCTCGATGTGGACGGAGCAGACCGAGAGCCCCTTTCGAAGGCCGGGCCAACGTGCGTCCTGACCGACGACCGCGTAAGAGTACGCCGAGCAGGGTGATGCAGCCGATCTTGAGCAGCGCCTCTATCCGTGGATGTCGCTGACGCGTACCGACCCGGGGGATGAGTCGGCGCGGGTCGGTACGGGTCGGCCGAAGAGAGGACAGGGCCCGGCTACTTCCGGGCGACGAGGGGAGTGAATTCGTCGATGTAGATCTTCGGAACCTCTGGGGCCGGCCCCATGTCCTGCGAGCCGATCACCGCATCGTCCCGCCCAGTTTCACCAGGAGGGACGTCTTGGAGCCAGAACCGGTTGTAAGCGGTCCAGCCCTTACCGTCCGCAATGCTGATCTTGACCGAGTACGTCGCGTTCCGCTCGTAGGTGTTGGCCACCTCGATCTCGGTACGCACACCAGTGCCTTCCGGCGTGGCACGCACGATCAGGTCTCCGTACTCCAGAACGCGGGTGCGTCCTTCGAAGTGCACCGAAGGCACAGGTGACGGACGCGCATCCGGACTGCTTTGCTCCGTACTGGGAGTGGTCGGAGGCTGCGACGTAGGGGCCCGCTCGGCAGGGGCCGTGTCAGCGCCGTCCGTACACCCGGTGGTCAGCAGGCACACTGCCATCAGGCACAGCGCCTGGACGATGCGCGGTCGGGGCAGTACCACGTCAGCTCGCATCGGGCGAATCCGCCAGCTGGTCGCGCGCGGCCGCGATCTCCTTGCCGTGCTGCTCCTTGATCGCGGTAAGCCGGCTCCTGTTGTCGGCGATCTGCTTGTCCTGAATCGCGGACTCCACGTCAGACCAGATCGTCACCAGGTTCGTCTGCTTCTTGCAGTCGATGTCGTCGACGGCGAGCGTGATGGACTCCTGTGACGGCTTCCCATCGTTCGTGACGCCCTGATCCATCGCCTTGTAGGGATCGGCAAGCCCCTTGTGCCCCTTGCCGTCCATGCACGAAGACCACGCGGCGACGGCCTGGACGACCGTGTCGTCCTTCATCGACTGCGTGAGGCTGTTACCGGCGAGCTCCGCCACGGTGTAGGAGTCGGCTTCCTTCACTCCGAGTTGCTCCTTGGACCAGCCGACGCAGCCGCCCGTCTTCAGCTTCTTCCCGTTGTACTCGGCCCGAGCGGGCCTGGTTCCCTGCCTGGGACTGACGAACCGCTCCCCCGCCTTGACTTTCGTGGGGTCCTTACGCGGTTCGGGCTTGGTGTGGCCGGTCAGGACCTCGACCTCGGCACCGGACAACTCACGCCAGCTCTGCTTGGTGTGCTCTTGCAGCTCTGGCGGGAGCTCATAGCCGTACTTCTCGGCCTCGACCCGGTCGGTGATGCCGTAACGGCGTTCGATGTTGGCGTCGTTGTCACTGGGGGGCGGGTTGGCGCCCGCTCGTGGCAGCGTCAGGTCGATGCCATAGTCCTTCATGCAGGACTGCTGGAGACTACTGGCGGCTTGTTCGACAACCACCTGGTCCTCGTAGGAGACCATGTACACCTCCAGTGGAAGGACGAGGTCTTTCGTCAGCCCACTGGTGGGGGTCCTTTGCGGCCAGTTCTCCTCGTTCACGATCGGTCTGCCATCGGCCGCGTTCTCCGTGGTGTCAGACGGTGCACCAGAGGAACAGGCGCTGACCAGGAAAGCAGAAGCAGCCAGGGCTGCTGCGGTGGCTATGTGCTGAGTGCGCTTCACGGCGGTTCCTTTCCTACGCGAAGTGGGAGGACGCGTTGTTGTTCTTCAAGGCGGTTATCAGGTTGGTGAGGTTGCAGTCCTCGTACGGTCCGGGCTTCGCGAAGTACTGGGATGTGCCGCCGTAGCCGGAGTTGTAGTACACGCGGTAGTTGTCCAACTCTGCGCAGTTCTGCACAGACGCTGCATTGTTTTTCATGTACTGGCCGTTACCATTGCCTCCGTTACCGAAGGCATACCGGTAGGTCGACAGTGACGATCCCTGATACTGGCTCGTACCCCAGTGGTCGGACACGTTGGCGTAGAACGTCACGAACGCCGATCTGATGTATCCGTCCTGGATGGCGATTTCCTTCGAATTATAGAAGAGCCAGAGATCACCGTACGAGCAGCTAATCCACGGAACGTCACAGTTGTCGGAGACCTTGTACTCCGCCGCATGTGCCGGACCGGCGGTCGTCATCACGGTCGCCACCGTAACGAACGAGGTTGCGAATGCTGTCATTTTTTTCTTGACGCGGATGCTCTTCATCACATCTCATTCGGGTTCACTTGCACGGGAAAGATCTGCGCAACAACGCGATAATTTCGGGATCATTGATCTGGTCTGCTGGGCTGTTGACGGCTAAACACTCCTCCGTCGGTGCGCCGCCTACTGCACGCCGTGCTGACGCCTCTCGCCGCTGCACGTGGCACGTCCGAAGGGTCCGGAAGCCGTCGAGTGTTGAACGTGCCGTCCGTCCACGGCGAGAGGGCACGTCGCGCTCTCTCCGGGCCGACCAAGTACGAGACCGACGACGGGAGTTCCGTTCTCTGGTATGAGGACGGTCTTACGCCCTGGCAGTTGCACTCGATATCCCGATGTTCATCAGCGGCGTCTCCTCGCGGGTTCATGAACACGATAGAAATGACGGCGGTCCCACCTCATGTTGTCGATCGCCCTGACCCTGCAGGTCCCAGGTAGCCGCACGGTCCCGGTCCGGCCGCCCGCGCCGGCCCGCCCGACTGGGTGTCGCGACGCTTCGGGGCCGGGCCCGTGAACAGGCCGAGTGCCTGATCGTGGGGCTGCGAGAAGAGCCGGTCGTACGCGGAGGAGGCCTCGGCGCCCGAACCGGTCGACGCCCAGCCCGTGCCGGCCTCCCGCTCAGCCCGCGCTGGGCTCTGGCTCAGGCTCTGGTGCTGGCAGCACCCCGGTGCACCCGGCACGCCCGTAAGCCCCATCCGCCGTCGCGCCCTGCACATGGCGCCCCTTGACCGCCAGGGCGCACTTGGCGTGCCCGCCCTTCGCACCGATGACGACGGAGACGACCGGGGCCCGCCCGAGCGGGACCTCGACCTCCTTGCGCCAGGGCAGATCGGCGCGCGTGACGGTCTCGGCCTTCCCCTGCTCGCTCGCGCCCTGGTAGGTGATGTCGACCTGGCCCTCGCCCGTCACCTCGTAAGTCACAGCGGCGGTCGGCACTTTGCGGTCCGGAGCATTCTTGTCCTCGTCCCGCAGCACCCCGTACAGCGCGAATCCCGCGCACAGCGCGAGGACCACCACGGCCGCCACCAGCGCGAGCCGGCCGGTGAGAGCCGGGCCCTCCGCAACGGGCTCGCTCACCTCGTCCGGTGACTCCACCCGCTCCTCGGTTCCACTAGTCATGGCGTCTCTCCACCCAGGCGGCACGGCTCGGTGCCTGTGCGACGAGCCCAGATCCAAGAGGGCTGGGCCGATGCATGTCAAGATGCCGCTCAAATGGGGCATTCGATGGCACTGGCTGGATTTCAACCCCAACTCGCGCTGTTTCCAGTGTGTTTGGAAGCTGGCGCGCCTTATCGCCGATCGCTTGACATGTGCATCTCTCCACGAGGTAGAAGGTCCCGCCGCCAACTGTCGACCGACAGTCGGGCCTTGGCTCCTTCGTGAAGGGAAACCGATGTACAGACCGAGAGCCAGACGGCTCCTGGCCACAGCAGTGGTGCTGGCGGTGGCTTCCGCCCTGGTGCCCACGACACCCGCGTTCGCGTCCCCTGCGGACACGCAGCGGCTCACTGCCGGGCTCAAGAACTCCCTCGAGATGGGCGACGACGAGCCGGAGCCGGCCGATCCGCCGAGCCTCCCCGAATCCGATGTGGCCGCCAACGAGCGCCTCCCCAAATCCAGGGCGGCCGCCAAGCCCAAGCGGGTCAAGGAGCTCAAGGAGCGCCGCACCCCGCACGCCCGCTACTGGCAGCTGGCCGACGGGCGCGTCCAGTCCGAGGTCTCTTCGGTGCCCGACGCGTACCCCACTGGCCAGGGCGATGAGCGCACCTGGAAGGCCATCGGTACCGCGGTCACCGATACCGACCGCAAGGGCTTCGAGGTGGCCAACACCACCAACCTCGCCCGTACGTACTTCGGTTCGCGTCCCAGCGAGCTGGTGCGCTTCGAGCTCGACGAGGGGCACTGGGTCTCCCTCGGACTCAAGAGCACCGACGCGAAGAAGCTGACCCCGGTCACCGACGGCAACACCGTCACGTACAAGAACGCCTTCGGCGCGGGCGCCGACCTCACGTACACCGTCGGAAACGGCAGCGTGAAGGAGGGCATCGTCCTGCGGGAGCGCCCTGCGACCGCTCCCGTCTACGAGTTCACGCTCGACACCCACGGCCTCGAGGCCAAGGCGCAGAACAACGGCAGCATCGCGCTCTACAGCGAGGGCGCCGGGCCGAAGCGGCCCGAACTGGTCATCCCTGCGCCGTTCATGACCGACTCCACGAAGGATGACTCCTCCCCGTACGGGACCAAGTCCTCCCACGCCGTAAAGCAGAAGCTGACCGGCGAGGACGGCTCGTACGCGCTGAGTCTGAAGCCGGACGCCAAGTGGCTGACGGCGGACGCGCGCCAGTACCCGGTGACGGTCGACCCGACCATCACCATCGCGCCGACCCCGTCGCAATCCGAGGACGTCATGATCTCCTCGGACGCACCGGCGGACAATCACGACGGCAGCTGGCGGCTTTCCGTCGGTAACACCTCGACAGGTTCCAGCCGCGCGCTGCTCCGCTTCGGTCTGTCCGGCATCCCCGCCGGGACCAAGCTCGACAACGCCGAGCTGAAGCTCTACTACGACCAGACGCACACCACAGGCTCCGAGGAAGTGGCCCTGGAGGCGCACCGCGCCACCGGACCCTGGACCGAGAGTGACGCGACCTGGAACAAGGCCCAGGGCCTGACAGGCGAGCTGTCTGGGACCTCGGTCCTCGTCGACGACGGCGACGCGGGCACCACAGCCGCACAGGGCGCCTGGCCCGCCTCGACCAACACCGCGTACACCCAGTACGCGACCGGTCTGGACTACCGCTACAACAAGGACGCCACCGCCGGCGACACCTACTCCTGGCAGCCGAACCTGCCTGAGGACGGCAATTACCAGGTCGACGTGCACTACGTCCCGGCCTCGGACCGCGCCACCAACGTCCCGTACACCGTGAACTACAACGGCGGCTCCAAGGCGTACACCGTCAACCAGCAGGCGGGCACCCAAGGCGAGTGGAAGACGCTCGGCTCGCACCCGTTCAAGGCGGGCACGGCCGGCAAGGTCATCCTCGGCGACGGTCCTGCGTCCACCTCGACCACCGTCCTCGCGGACGCCGTCCGCTTCACCAAGGGCGGTGTCGTCACCAAGCGGGCCGACGAGCTCAACACCTGGCACAGCTTCCCGGTCACCAAGACCGTGCAGCAGTGGCTGGACGGCACGTACGCCAACAACGGCTTCGTGGTGAAGGCGGGCGACGAGTCCGCCTCGGCGCCCAAGGGCGGTCCGCGCTACGAGGCCGCCGAGTACGCGTACAAGGGTGAGATCGCCAACTACCCCAAGCTCGTGCTGACGTATGGCACGCAGGGTGTGGACGTGAAGCCGCCGAGCACCGTGCACTCGACGGGCGCGGAGCTCAACTGGCCCGCGTATACCGACCCGTCGGCCGCCAGTACCGGTGACGACATCGTCGAGTACCAGGTGCACCGCAGCGTCTTCCAGCACTTCACGCCGTCCTGGAACACACTGGTCTCGCCGGTGGCCAAGGACGTCAAGACGTACACGGACACCACGGCCACGCCGACACCGGCGGACTCCGCCGACCCGTTCGGCAACGCCTACTACTACATGGTCGCGGTCAAGCTGAAGGACGGCCGTGTGCTGCCGTCCACGACCCAGCTGGTACGGCTTCCCAAGGCCGGCCGTACCACCGTCGTACTGCAGAGCGGACAGACCGACACCACGCTGTCCTCCGCGCAGCCGGCCGCCGGCCACGACACTCTCTCCGACGCAGGTATCACGCGCCCGTGGCTCTCGGTCGGCAACAACTCCGGTACATATGGCACCACTCGGGCCCTGCTCGACTTCCCGGGCACCGAGAACATCCCCGCCAACGCGCGCGTCCTGGACGCCCAACTCGACATGTGGGGCTTCACCACCACGACGGACTCCAACGGGGCCGTCTATGAGGCGCGCGGTCTGACCCGCGACTTCGACGAGTCCGCCGCCAGCTGGACCAAGGCGAATGCCACCACCAACTGGAGCGCGGCGGGCGGTGACATGGACGCCTCCGTCTCGGACACGGTGGGCACCGTCACCAACGACCCGGCGCGCCAGAGCTGGTCGCTGACCTCCCTGGCCCAGAAGTGGATCTCGGACCCGACGAGCAACCACGGAGTCGCCGTACGCCTCAAGGACGAGACGACCGCCGGGCCGCAGGAACGCACCATGTTCCTGTCCTCGGAGGCGGAGGAGTCCGAGCTGCGTCCGCAGCTGGTGGTCACGTATCTGTCGAAGTCGACGGAGACGACCTACTTCGCGCCGTACACCCCGGCGCGGATGATCCCCGGTGACGAGTACACGGTCGACGTCACACTGACCAACACCACGACCGCGACCTGGCCGGCAGGGGCCCGCTCCCTCTCGTACACCTGGTCGCTGCCCGACGGCACGGACGCCACCACCGGCGGCAATCAGGTGGCGACGCAGCTCGCCCACGAGGTGCTGCCCGGCGAGTCCATCACCGTCCCAGCGAAGCTGAAGGCGCCCATCAACGCGGACTCGGGCAACAAGCGCCTCGAGTACGTCCTGAAATGGGACCTGAAGAACACCGCGGACAAAACCTGGCTGTCGGCCACGGAGCCCATCGCGCCGCTCGCCCAGAACGTGCGCACCGAGGACCCGACCTCCAACCAGCTCGGTCTGGAGAAGTTCTACTCGTACGCGGGCAAGAACACCGGCGCGGGGTCGTCGCTGATGACGAACCTGTACGCGGGCAACACGGTCTGGCAGTACAACGCGTTCAACAACCCCGGCCGCGGCATCGGCACCTTCGCCCGGTTCGCGTACAACTCCCAGGACACCTCCGACACGGTGCTCGGGCACGGCTGGTCGGCGCAGCTCGCGATGCCGCTCAGGCTCGGCGCCGCGCTGGACTTCCACCCGAACCCGAACCCGACGGAGGTCACCCTCCCCGACGGTGACGGCACCGCGCACGTCTTCCGCAAGCAGGACGACGGCAGTTGGCGTGCGCCCGCGGGCGTGCACTACCTGCTGCGGCAGGGCGCGGGCGTGGACTGCAAGCCGAGCTCGGACGGCGACCCGCGTGCCTGGTCGCTGACCAGGCCCGACCGTACCCAGTTCTTCTTCGACTGCGACGGCTATCTGACGTCAATCGTCGACAAGAACGGCAACACGCAGACGTATACGTACGCCGAGCGCAAGTCCAACAACAAGCCGGTCAAGTTCCTCACGTACATCGAGGACCCGGCACAGCGCCAGTCGCTGTCCGTGGAGTACTACACGAAGGCCGACACCAACAGCCCGAAGATCATCGACCACGTCAAGTCGATGACCGACATCTCGGGCCGCAAGGTCGCCTTCGAGTACTCCGACAAGGGCCTGCTCACCAAGCTCACCGACGGCGCGGGCTCGTCCCAGCCGAAGGTGTTCGGCTTCACGTACGACATGGAGCAGGGCAACAAGAACGCCAAGCTGGTCAAGGTCACCGACCCGCGCGGCAACAGCACCTCGCTCGACTACTACTACCCGAGCGAGGGTGACGACCCGAAGTTCCACTGGAACACGCAGACGCTCACCGACCGCCTCGGCGGCAAGACCGGCTATGTGTACACGGATCCGGACGGCACGGCGGGTTCGGTCATCAACGCCAAGGTGACCGACGCGGAGAACCGCGCGACCCAGTACGTGATCGACGGCTACGGCCGTGCCACGTCCATGTCCAACGCCAAGTCCGAGACCACCAAGATGGCCTGGGACACCGACAACAACGTGACGCGCATCGAGGAGGCCAACGGCGCCGTCACCACCTGGACCTACGACCCGAAGACCGGGTACCCGCTGGAGCAGAAGGACGCCGAGGCCAACAAGAACGGCACCGCGGCGAAGACCTTCACCTACTCCTACGGGCTCGACGGTCACATCGCGGAGATCTTCGAGAAGAAGTCCCCGGAGGGGCGCACCTACCGGTTCGGCTATGACACCAAGGGCAACCTGACCTCCGTCACCGACCCCAAGGGCGTCGCTTCCGCCACCGAGGGCGACTACACCGCGCGCACCGAGTACGACGCGTACGGGCAGGTCGTCAAGGAGACGGACGCCAACGGGCACGCCACGCGCTACAGCGAGTTCCTGCCGGTCGGCTTCCCCAAGACGATCACGGACGCGGCGGGCAAGGACTCGCGCTTCGCCTACGACGACCGGGGCAATGTCACCGAGGTCGTGAACGCCAAGGGCGCCAAGGTCACCCAGACCTACGACGCATTCGGCCGGCCCCTGGAGAAGAAGGAGCCCGTACGGCAGGCGGAGAACGACTTTCTCGTCACGCCCGCACCGGTCTACGACGCCAACGACAACATCACCAAGGTGACCGGCCCCAACGGCGCCGTCTCCAGCACGGTGTACGACAAGGCCGACCAGCGAATCGAGACGGTCGACCCGGGCGACGAGGCCACGGACCCCGGCCGTAGGACGACGACCGGGTACGACAAGGTCGGCAACATCGTCAAGGTCACCGGACCGCAGGGCAATCTGACGCCTGAGGAAGACGATTTCACGGCCACCACGGTCTACGACGCGGCCGATCAGCCCGTCGAGATGGTGGACGCCGAGGGCAACAAGGCCACGGTGTCGTACGACAACGTCGGCAACCTCGTCAAGGTCGTCGACCCGCGAAAGAACGCCAGCGCGGACCCCGACGACTACACGACCAAGTACGAGTACGACCTCAACCACCGCACCAAGCGCACCATCGACGCCCTGGAGTGGGCCACCTCGGTCCGCTACGACAAGGACGGTCTGCAGCTCGCGCAGACCGACGCCGAGGGCAACGAGTCGCTCGCGACGTACGACGAGCGCGGCGCACTGGTCGAGTCGAAGCTGCCGGTCAAGGAGGACGGCTCCGGCAACGTCACGTACCGCACCACCAAGTACGAGTACGACCAGGTCGGCAACCGGACGAAGACGATCACCCCGCGCGGCGTCGAAACCACCGACGACGCGACGGACTTCACGTCCGAGACGGTCTACGACGAGCTCAACCGCGTGAAGGAGGAGCGCTCCGCCTTCGACAAGGACGACTCGACGTACGCCACACCGGATTCGGTCTTCTACAACTACGACTCCGTCGGCAACCTGCAGTCGGTCTCCGCGCCCCCGTCCGATGGGCAGACCGTCCGCAACGTCACCGAGTACACGTACTTCGACAACGGCTGGACCGAGACGTCCAAGGACCCGTGGGACATCTCCACGTCCTACGAGTACAACAAGCTCGGCCAGCAGACGAAGAACACGCTCACCTCGGCGGGTGGCTCCCAGCAGCGCACCATGACCTGGGACTACTACCTGTCGGGCAACGAGAAGGCCCGCGGCGACGACGGTGTGCCCGTCGGCAAGCAGGTCGTCCTCGTCGACAGCTCGGACTTCAACAACACCGCGCTGCAAGGTAATTGGGCGCGGACGCAGGCCGAGCAGCAGTACGGCTACGACACGTACTCGCATCCCGCGGGTGACGGAAGCGCCTCGCTGTCCTGGCAGCTGAACATCCCGCAGAACGGCACGTACGAGGTCCTCGTCCGGCACCCGAAGATGACCGGGGCCGCGAGCGACGCCACCTTCGAAGTCGATCACGACGGTGGCAGCGCGACGAAGACGGTCGACCAGACCCAGCGTGCGGGTGAGTGGATATCGCTCGGCAGCTACGCGTTCGTCGAGGACGGTCCGCAGAAGGTCACGCTGACCGACAAGGCGAACGGCACGGTTCTGGCCGACTCGGTGAAGCTGGTCCGCTCCAACTCCGGTGAGACGGACGCGGAGAAGAAGGACTTCACCTACAAGTACAACGCGAACGGCAACAGGACCGAGGTCCGTGACCTGTCACCGGGCGCGAAGATCGACACCTACAAGATCGCGTACGACGGTCTGAACCGGATCAGCACGGTCGAGGAAGTCGCGGGCGGCACGGTCAAGAACACCACCGCGCTGACCTACGACGCGAACGGCAACCCGCTCACGTCGACGCACGACCTGACCTGGTCGAAGATCGAGTACGACGAGCGCGACCTGGTCAAGAAGGTGACCAACGCCGATTCGCCCACCGCGGGCAATCAGCAGATCACCTCGCTGACCTACACCGGGCGCGGCCAGCTCCTGAAGCAGACCAAGCCCAACGGGAACACGCTCGACATGCGGTACTACCCCGACGGGTCGGTGCAGCAGTCGCTCGAGAAGAACTCGGGCGGCACGGTCGTCGCACAGCACGACCTGGAGTACTCGCCCAACGGGCACCGCTCCAAGGACGTCCTGAAGCTGATGAACGCCGACGACAACTCGGCCTACATCAACAACACGTACTCCTTCACCTACGACCCGCAGGACCGCATCACCAAGGTCGGCAAGGCGGGCGACGCCCCGGCGACCGAGGAGTACCGCTACGACCGCAACAGCAACATCGTCGAGCAGAAGGTGGACGGCACCACCACCACCCAGCGCTACGACCGCAACCGGCTGCTCTCGGCGTCGCAGGGCGGTGCCACGTCCACGTACAACTACGACCCGCTGGGCCGACTCGACACGGTCAGCACCGGTGGCCAGACCGCCGAGAAGTACACGTACGACGGCTTCGACCGGACCGTGAAGGTGCGCTCTGGGGTCGGCGCGACCGCGCAGACCACCAGCTATGTCTTCGACCCCTTCGACCGGACGGTCTCCCAGACCACCACCGGTGACAAGGGCAAGACGACGGCGTTCACCTACCTCGGCCTCGACACCACGCTTCTTCGCGAGACCGTGGACGGCAAGGCCGACAAGGACTACCAGTACCTGGCCGGCGGTCAGCGCACCACGCAGATCAAGCACAAGGACGACGGCGCCAGGGAGGTCTCGCAGTACGTCACCAGCCCGCGTGGCGACGTCGAGGCGATCACGAGGGAGGACGGCAAGACCCGCGCCACGTACGGTTACACGGCCTACGGCAGTTCCGACCAGGCGCAGATGACCGGTGCGGACAAGCCGCAGGCGGGCGGCGGCGGGGAGCAGGACTCGTACAACGCGTTCCGCTACAACTCCTCGCGCTTCGATTCCTCGTCGGGCACGTACGACATGGGCTTCCGCAACTACGACCCGGGTCTGAACCGCTTCCTCACCCGTGACTCGTACAGCGGTGCCCTCGCCGACATGTCGCTGGCCACCGACCCGTTCACGGGTAACCGGTACGCGTTCGCGGGCGGCAACCCGGTCAGCTTCGTCGAGCTCGACGGGCACCTTTTCGGGCTCTCGCTCTCCGACATCGGACACGCCACGCTCGACGTGGTCGGTCTGGTCCCGGTCGTCGGCGAGGTCGCGGACGTGGCCAACGGGATCTGGTACGCGGCCGAGGGCAACTACGCCGACGCCGCTCTCTCGCTCGCCTCGGCGATCCCGCTGGTGGGTTACGGGGCGACGGCGGTCAAGGCCGGCAAGTACGCCGCCAAGGGCATCGAGGCGGCCGACACCGCCAACGACACCCGCAAGGCGGTGGACAACGCCGGTGACGCGGCGGACACGGCGAACGACGCCCGCAAGGCCGACGCACCGGACGGTTCGACGAAGTCGCCGGACAAGCCCGATGCGCAGACCTGCAAGACCAACAGCTTCGTGCCCGGTACGCAGGTGGTCCTACCGGACGGCAGCACCACGGACATCGAGACGCTGAAGGTCGGCGACAAGGTGGTGGCCACCGACCCGGAGACGGGTGCGACCGAGCCGCGCTATGTCACCAACGCCCGTAGCCACAAGGGCGAGAAGGCGCTCGTCACCCTGACCGTCGACAAGGACGGCAAGGACGGCAGGGTCAAGCCGGTCGAGATCACCTCGACCGCGGCTCACCTCTACTGGCTGCCAGACTTCGGCCGCTGGGTCGAGGCGTCGGACCTCAAGTCCGGTATGTGGCTGCAGACGTCGGCCGGTACCTGGGTCCAGATCACCGCGATCGACACCGCGCACCGCACGGAGCGCGTCTACAACCTGTCGGTCGAGGGCGTCCACACGTACTACGTGGGCGCGAGCCACACCGCTGTTCTCGTTCACAACTGTGGCTATGAGAACGAGGCGATCGCCGCGCAGAAGCGCGCGGACGACCTCAAGAAGCAGTGGGGCAAGGGCCACGACTACTCGACGGTCACCGTGATCGGTGTGCGCAATAAGATCACGGGCGAGATCAGCGAGAAGGTGGCGCTCGCCGGCGGCAAGAACATCTCCGAGATCGGCCAGAACGTCCTCAAGAAGGGCGAGGAGTTCATCCAGGGCCAGGCTGTCCCCGGCCGCTTCACACCCAAGGGCAAGCAGGGTTACGAGCACGCCGAGGAAGCCGTGTTCAACTGGGTGAAGAAGAACCCAGACTACGAGGTCATCTACGGCGGCACCTCGCGCAACGTCTGCAAGGGCGTGTGTGAACCGCTCGTCAACCAGACGCTGAACCTGGGCGGCAAGCCCTTCCCGGGAAGGGGTGACAAGACGAAGTTCCGGATGTTCTGGCTCGCCACGCGGTACTAGCCGAGTGCTGATCCCGTGACACAAGCGGCCCGCCGGTCCTCGGACCGGCGGGCCGTTTCGCGTACGTGCCTTGCCACGGGGGTTGTCAGTCCTCCTGCGCGGGAGGCGTTCAGTCCTCCTGTGCCAACTCCCATACGAGTACGGCAGCGCGGTCCTCGGAGACGGTGTACCAGGCACCTTCGCCCGCGGCCTGTACCGGTCCCGCGACGGGCTGCGGATAGGCGATCTCCGCCCGCAGCGCCATGTCGTCCGTGCCGACCAGCCAATGGCGGCCCGGTCCGTATCCGGCGTCGCTGCCCGAGGTGCCCGCCACCACCGTGGTCTCGTCGGTGAAAACCGCATCGAAGTCCCAGTGGACACGGCCCCCTTGGGGATGCGGTGACACGGCGTCGTCCGCGTCCAGGTCCCGCAGCATCGCGCCGTCGTCCGCCGCGTGCAGATAGAGCGCGTCCTGCTGGGCATCGGTGGCGAGGAGATGCCGGCCGGAAGGGCTCACGCCGAGGAGCACGGTCTCGTCGTCGATCTTCCGTACAGACAGCACCCCGCCGTCAAGGCGGCCCCAGAGCGTCGGGGAACCCTCCTCGCCCTCGCCGATACTCAGGCCCATCTGTGCCGGGTCGGGGTGCACGGTGTGGAAGGATCCCGAGGCCACGGTGCCCGTGCCCGTCCGTGCCAAAACCCGGCCGTCGGCGGCGTCGAGGACCAGCCAGAACTCGTCGGACTCCACGTCCTCCCCATCATCCGCGAGCGGTCCGCGCACATGTGCCCACACGAGCTTGCCGTCGGCGGAGAAGGCCGCCGAGCCGCTGTCGGCGTACTCGTGCTCACCGTCCTCGCCGCAGTCGTCGGCGTAATGGGCGAACTCCTCGTGCATGTGGGGACATGCATCGGCCCAGCAAGCGTGGCGCACCTCCCAGCGCGTCGCCCCCGAAGCCTCCACCGCCCGCACCGCATGCAGTCCGCTGAACACGGCGACGTCACCCGAGGGGGAAACCGTGACCGTGCCCAGCTCGCGGGGCCAGGGGGCGGGGAAACGCATCACGTCACCTGACGTGGGGTCGAGCACGGCAAGTTCGGTGTCGGCGCGCTGTACGACCAGCCGGCGCCCCGCCGAGTACAGGACGAACGGTGCCTCGGCTGAGCCGGGCTCCAGCGGAGCCGGGATGGTGGCGACGAGTCGGGCCGCGCGCTGAGCGGACCCTGCGTTTATGGGATTGGTGGACATGCAGGGCATGCTGGCACACCTGCCGGGGCGGGTAGGGTCTTTCCCCCGTGATGGTCGACACGCGGTTGTTGATCACGCGGCGAGCGTGAGCTTACTGATCGTTTCAAAATGACGAGGCTGCTGAGCGGAGCTGAAGGCAGCTATGTGTATCGGTTATGGAAGGCTGAACGCTTCGGCCCAGACGTCACCACCAGTGGCCCAGGTCCACAACCACTGCCGCAGTGATGCGGCCGCGTAGCGCAGGCCGTCATGGGGGCCCTCGCCCCAACTCGGCACCCAGCCGTCTTCGTCATAGAGGAGCACGGGGTTGCCTGCGTCGAGCAATGACAGATTTGACGAGAGACATAGAGACACCCCCTTGTAGGTGATCAGGGAATCCTCTGGTTACCTCAGGAGCCCGAAGGTCACCGCGGCCGCAGTCGCGCCCAAAGCTGCTCCCGCCATGGTCTGGGCCGTCGTGTGGTCCCGCAGGGCGACCCGGGACCAGCCGATGGCGGCGATGGCGAGGAGCAGGGGGGTCATCGCGAGGCCGTAGACCTGGATGAGGATGGTGACGACGCCGGCGGCGACGGCGGTGTGGACGGAGACCTTCCACCAGATGGTGACGGCCGTGGTCGCGGCGAGGCCGACGAGCATGGCGATGACGAGGGCGAGGACCTCCTGGGGGGCGTCGAAGACGACGAGGAGGGAGACGCCGAGGAGGACCGAGGCCATGGTGGCGCTGAGGGGGATGGCGCGCTGGGTGCGGATCTTGACGTGCTTGTCGGTCCAGTGGCCGAGTTTGACGCCGAGCAGGATGACGGCGAAGGGGATGCCGCCGCAGAAGAGCGCGGCGAGGACGCCCCAGCCCAGCCCGGACAGATCGCCTGTGCTGTGCCAGCCGACGAGGAGGAGGATGCCCATGACGAGGTAGGCGGGGGCCAGGGCGTCGGTGATGACGCGGGCCAGGCGCGGGGCGGTGGGGGTGGCGGTGCTCATCGGGGGTCCTGGGAGTTGGCCAGGGCGAAGTCGCGGACGAGGTCGGACCGGTAGGCCGTCGGGAGCTGCTTCAGCGCCTGGGTTTCGGAGGAGAGGTCGGGGCCGCCGCTGGCGGGCGGGACGATGAGGCCCTTGGTGGAGTGGCCCTTGTCGGAGTGGATGATGCGGGTGGTTCGCACCCAGCAGGCCTCCGCGGTGACCGCTGCCTCGGCGCCGACGAGTCCCCGGTCGGTGACGTAGGCCTGAGCTTTCTCACGCAGGGGTGCCGGCGTGTGGGAGCCGAGGACGAGGACGGCGTCGCGGATCTCGATTCCGCGGCGGTAGAGCCGGGCTCGACTACGGCGGAAGTCGAGCGCCTCGGGTATGCGGCCGCGCGGGGGTTCGTACCGTACGCCGGGGGTCGCGCTGGTGACGTCGAACCACAGCGGGTGCAGGGCGACCAGATCGCGGTGGGCGGCGTACCAGGCGGTGAGGCGTCGTCCGACGGGCAGCGTGCTGCCGGCGATGATGAACAGCAGCGCGCCGAAGAGCAGGCCGTTGCTGATCACGCGGTCGGTGTCGACGGAGAGCGCGTCGACCTCCAGGAACCGCAAAACGAGGGCGAACACGCGGTGCGCCGCGTAGACCATGCCGATCGCCGTTCCCGTACCGGTCAGCAGCAGGCCGCGCCCCAAGAGGCCCGCCTCGGGGTGGCGGCCCCACTGGCGGCACAGACGCGTCGCACTGAGCAGCGCGGTCGCCAGGAAGGCGCACCAGATCAGGCCGTACAGGGCGATGCGCCAGTCCGTGGCGTACGAGGTGAGGATGTCGTCCACCTCGCGCGGTTGCGGAGCCGCGAGGAACAGCACGGTGAGGCCGACGGCCGCAGCGACGGGAACGGCGACGTGCTGTCGCGAGCCGCGTAGTTCGGGGCGGCGTTCGTCGGCCATGTCGTGGACGAACGTCAGGACCGAGTGGGCGGCGAGGATGCCGGCCAGATGCTTGCCCAGGGTGGCGACGTTGTGCAGGCCGAGCGCCGCGTCGAGGGCGGAGGCGACGGCCACGGGTTTGATGGTGATCGCGATGGCGAGGCCGAGGAACGCGCTCCACAGCGGGCGCTTTCGCTTGTCGCGCAGGGCCGCGGGGGCGCGCCACAGGGCGACGGCCCAGAGAAGGGCGGCCGGAATAAGGAAGATCATGGAATATCTCAGGTATCACTCAGAGCGTCGTCGAGCCGTTGAAGAACAGGCTCGCGCCCACTTATCCTTCTGGTTTCCAGGTCGGCCCTGGAGGCGATGAGACCTGCCAGGTACTCGGCGCTTCGCTCGTCCTCGGTATTGTAACTGGCCCTCTTCATCAGGCTCGTGACCATATCCGGCGACAGGTTGGGAAACAGTGCTGCGCCGATTCCGGCATCGGATGCGCCAAGAGCAGAGCGATGACCCAAAAGCATATGGCCCAACTCGTGCAAGATGATGTGCGTTTGAGGCAGAGGACTGGTCGACTCCTCATGGAACACATGGTCCGCCGTCGCGGTCGCGAGCCACGCTCCGCAAGGGATGTCGGTGCCGCAGACCCCCGGCATGCTGTGCAGGTAGAGGGGACGTCCGCGCTGTTCGGCGATGCTCCTGCACAGGGACTCGACGTCGAAGGGGACTTGGATGTCGAGGGATCGCACCAGATCCTCGCAGCGTTCCCGACTTCGCGTCACGCGGTCGACGGAAACGCGGCGACTAAACCAGGACAAGGAGCCTCCGCAGGTAACTCTCGGGCCCGCTCTCATCATAGATGCGGTGCGGCGTGCATTGCTTCCCCCTGCAGAACACGCTTTCCGATGTACGGCGCAACATTTTCCACGGAAAGATGAATACGCAACCAAATTCATGATCCACTGACTGCTCATCAGGCGAATGCATGGGCAAATCGGACCAAACGGCGCTCGCTGTATGTTGTTGAGTGCCGGAGAGTCATGCGGCCACCGTCATGGTGAATGTCATATCGCTTGCGGCGGGTGCCGGCGAGTCGAATTCAGTCCTCGTTCAAGCCCTCGAGGGCCCGCGCTCTCTCCACGAAGCCCCGGATCGTCTGCAGCGTCTCCGTGGATAGCCCGGAGGACCTCAGGGCCACGTCCCGCACCTCGGCGTCGCGGAACGCGGCGAGCAGGGCCAGCTCTGACTCGATGCGCTCGGAGTCCTCGGAGGAGAAGAAGTACGCCGGCGGCACGCCGAAAAACTCCGCGAGCGCCTCGAGGTGGCGCATCGTGGGGTTGTCCTTCTTGCCGGTCCGCAGGCTCCAGATGTAGCTGGCGGACACCGTCGGCCCGCCGCGCTTCGCGATCTCGGTCGCGACCTCATCGTACGTATACGGGCCGCGCCCGCGCGGGCGCACCGTCTCGAAGAGGTAGTCGAGCTTGTCGGCGAGGCTGCGCCGCGGCGTCGGGGCTCCGTCGCTCATCGCGTCCTCGTCTCTGGGGCTGTACTGCACGACTGGCGAAACAGTACAGCACGCGCTTCATTTTCCCTGGTTGACGGTGATCATATTTGCTGGTCTAGTGTCGTCCCGAGATCATCGACTCATGGAAACGAGGGGTGGGGGTCGGGGCACCAGCAGGCCGCGCGGCGCGCGGGACACAGACGAGAAACGGCGTCCGGGAGCTACCAACTCCCGGACGCCGAAAGCCCCGAGGGGCGGATACACATCACGGTGACCGGTCGGGCTTTTGCACGAGAACGACCGGGTCACCGCCCAAGCACGGGAGTATTGCATGCCGTTTACCGATCAGGACAGCGCGGCACCCCCGCCCGTCGAGCGGCTTCGGGCTGCTCGGCCGGTGCGTCGGCCCGTCGCCCTGACTCCGGAGCGAGGTCGGACGTCGGCCCACACGTTCGACGTGCATCGGGCGGTGCTCGTCCGCGGTGACCTGGTCACCGCCGAGGGGGGCCGCTGACATGGCGCGTATCCGAACGATCAAGCCGGAAGCCTTCATCTCCGAGTCGCTCGCCGAGGTGACCGTGGAGGCCGAGCGCACCTTCTTCGGGCTGCTCACCCAGGCCGACGACCACGGCCGGCACCGGGACAACGCGGCGATCATCGCCGGCGTGCTGTGGCCGCTGCGCGCCGAGCACACCTCGGTGCACGTCGAGGACGACCTCCACCAGCTCGCGAACGCCGGCCTCGTCTGCCGGTACACCGGCTGCGACGGCCGCCGGTACCTCCACGTCGTGACGTGGTCCGAGCACCAGAAGATCGACAAGCCGAGCCAGTCGCGCCTGCCCTCCTGCCCGCAGCACCAGGCCGCCGGCCGGTGCGCACCCTGCAAGGACACCTGCAGCAAGCGGAGGGAGGGGTCGCCGACCGCTCCCGGAGGGCTCGCCGAGGCTTCGCCGAACCCTCCCCGAGCCCTCGATCTGCCCGCCGGACCCGCCCCCACGCTGCCTGCCCCTGCCAGCGGCGTCCCGAAGGCCTCCGGGGATGCCCCCGGGCTCCCGGTGGGTAACCCGGACTCCTCCGACGCGGAAAGTGCAGGTCAGAGGGCATTCGGCGAGGGCTCCCCGAACCCTTCCGGAACCCTCGCCGAGGGCTCGGCGCCTGGATCTAGGATCTTGGATCCTGGATCTTCTTCCCCTACGGGGGGCGGAGCGCCCGCACCGGACGTCTCGGCCGGTGACCTCGTCGGGGAGTACGTCAACCGGTGCGCGGTACGGCCGCCGAAGAGCGTGCTCGGGCACCTGAGCTAGGTCACGAAGAGTCTCCTCGAGGAGGGCATCGCCCCGGAGCACGTCCGGGCCGGCCTGGCGCGCTTCGCCGCCAACCCCAAGCACCCGAGCGTGCTGACCAGCATGGTCAACGAGGCGATGAACGCCCGCCCCGGCGGGGCGCGGCCGGACTTCCGGGCCACCGTCCCCGCTCACCAGGCGTGGACCAACCCCGCCGACGCTGCCGCCGCCTACGCCGAGGAGCTGTGATGCCGCACCGCGAGCCCCAGCTCCTCGGCGCCGGAGCCCTGGACCGGATGACCCGCATCCTGGCCGACCGGAACATCCCCCGCGCCGCCGTCGAGGCCACCGCCGACGAGCCCCCGGCCCCCACGCGGCTCGAGGCGCTGTCGGCCGGGATGCCGCCCCGCTACCGCGACGCGCTCGCCGACCACCCCCAGGTCCTCGACTGGGTCCGCCAAGTCGCCGACCGGGCCGAGGCCCCCGGCAGGGGCGCGAGGCGTCAGGTCACCACCGGGCCGAGCCTGCTGATGGCCGGCGTCGTCGGCGCTGGCAAGACCCACCAGGCGTACGGCGCGGTCCGGGCGCTGGTGCGGTCGGGGATCGGCGTGCGCTGGCAGGCGACGACGGCCGCGGACCTCTACGCCGAGCTCCGCCCGCGCCCCGGCGTCGACAGCGAGCGCGAGCTCGCCCGGGTCAGTCGCTGCCCGCTGCTGATCCTGGACGACCTCGGCGCGGCGAAGTCCAGCGAGTGGGTCGAGGAGACGACGTACCGGCTCATCAACCGCCGCTACAACCTCGAGCTGCCGACGCTCGTCACCACCAACCTCCGCATCAGCGACCTGCGCGCGTACGTCGGGGACCGGGTCGCGTCCCGGCTGCGGCAGATGACCACCCGCGTCGAGTTCGAGCCGGTCGACCGCAGACGACCCGCCGCCTGACCGCTGCAGGCGCCGCGCCGACCACCCTCGTACCGCACCACGCCTCTCCGCCGACGCCTGCCGCGGGCGAAGAGCGAACGGAGTTTTTCCATGCCCCACAACACCCCTACTTCCGCCCCGCGTCGCCACCGCCGGCTCCGCGATCACACCTGGCAGGACGACGCGGTATGCCGAAGCGCCGCGTACAACCCCGTCGACCCGGAGGTCTTCTACCCGGATCCCGACGAGACGGAGAAGATCGCCGCCGCGAAGGCGCTCTGCGCCCAGTGCCCGGTCCGCCGCGCCTGCCTGGACGCCGCCCTCGGGTGCGTGCGAGCGGATTCCGGTGTCGACCGGTCGGTGCCGACCCGGCCGACGCAGCGCCTGCGGCGAGGAGTGCATGTGCAGGCGCCGCGGTGGCATTGTCGCAGTTCAGCGGGTGCGGCCCCGCGGTTTCAGGGTGCCCGGGGGGAGGGGCGGCGCGGGGATCGGAGCGCCGTCGTAGCCGTGGACCGTGCCGAAGCGGGATCCGGTCGTCCAGTCCTCCCGGGCCCGGGCGATCTCCTCGTGGTCGCGCCCGATGAAGTTCCAGAACATGACGATCTTCTCGTCGAACGGTTCGCCGCCGAGCAGCATCAGGCCCGCGTCGGAGGTCGCGCGCAGTGGGAGCTCACGGCGGCCGCAGCCGAGGTAGAGCATCGAGCCGGGCAGGACGGGCACCCCGTCGACGTGCGCCTCGCCCGACATGGAGAGGACGGCGTACTCGAAGTCCGGCTCCAACGGCAGCCGTAGCTCGGCTCCTTGACGGAGCGTCAGGTCGACACCGACCAGCGGGCCGTACGTCGTGCCGGGCGAGACGGCTCCGTCCAGCGAGCCGAGGATCACCGTCGACGTGAGACCGGGCGCGGTCACCGTCGGCAGCTCGGCGTGGTGCTCGAAGTGCGGGTCGACGTGCCGGTGCGCGTCCGGCAGCGCGACCCACAGCTGGGCGCCGTGCAGGAAGCGGGCGTGCTCGCGCGGGGTCTCCTCGGAGTGGCTGATCGCCCGCCCGGACGTCATCAGACCCAGCTCGCGGGGCCGCACGGTCTGCAGGCTGCCCACGCTGTCGCGGTGCAGCACCTCGCCCTCGTGCAGCCAGCTCACCGTCTGCAGGCCCATGTGCGGGTGGGGCGCGACCCGCATCCCCGGCTCGTCGGCGATGTCGTCGGGGCCGTAGTGGTCGACGAAGACCCACGCGCCCACCATCCGCCGCCCCAGGTTCGGCAGCAGCCGGCGCACCTCCGAGGACTCGCCGAGCCGGACCCGCTTCGGCTCGAGCAGCTCCCGCACCGGCTCGGCGGTCACGTCGGCGCGGCCGCCGCACACGGAGGGGACGGGGTGCAGGTCGAGGTTGCTCATGGCGCCCATCCAACACCAGGTCGCACCTGACGCGCCCCCGGATCACGGCGACCCCCTGCGCTGCCCGTACGGGCCACCAGGAGATGCCGGGCCGGCCGCGGCCGGGCTGGAATGGGGGAGTGACCGCGCCCCCGGACGACTGCCTCGCCCGCAACGACTGGATCTGCGGGGAGTACCTCAGCACCCGCCGGGACATCCTGCTCGACGCGGTGGCCCAGCACCTCCAGCTCACGGCCGTCTCCGTGCTCGTCGCGCTGGTCCTCGCGGTGCCGCTCGCGGTGCTCGCCCGGCGGTGGCGGGCGGCGGCGGGACCCGTCCTCGCGCTCACCACCGTGCTCTACACGATCCCGTCGCTCGCGATGTTCTCCCTGCTGCTCCCGGTCTACGGCCTGTCCGCCTCGCTGGTGGTCGCCGGACTCGTCCTCTACTCGCTCACCCTGCTGGTGCGGAACATCCTCGCCGGGCTGCGGGCCGTCCCCGAGGAGACCCGGGAGGCCGCCCGGGGCATGGGGTACGGGCCGCTGCGCCAGTTGCTGACCGTCGAACTGCCGCTCGCGCTGCCGTCCGCGATGGCGGGGCTGCGGATCGCCACCGTCTCGGCGGTCTCGCTCGTGACGATCGGCGCCGTCGTCGGCTTCGGCGGCCTCGGCAACCTCATCTACGCCGGCATGAACACCTACTTCAAGGCGCAGGTGCTCACCGCCTCCGTGCTCTGCGTCGTCATCGCCGTCGCGGCCGACCTGCTGCTGCTCGGCCTCCAGCGCGTGCTCACCCCCTGGGAGCGGGTGTGAGCACGCTCGCCGACGCCTGGGCCTGGCTCACCGACCCCGCGCACTGGTCCGGGGACGGCGGCATCGCCCACCGGCTCACCCAGCACCTCGTGCTCACCGTCGTCTGCCTGCTCATCAGCTGCCTGATCGCCCTGCCCGTCGCGGTGGTCCTCGGCCACCTCGGCCGGGGCGGGGCGCTCGCCGTGAACATCTCCAACGTCGGCCGCGCCGTCCCCACCTTCGCCGTCCTCGTCCTGCTGCTGCTCACCCCGCTCGGCCGGTACGGAGAGGGGCCGACCGTCGTCGCCCTGGTGCTGTTCGCGGTGCCGCCGCTGCTCACCAACGCCTACGTCGGGATACGGGGCGTGGAGCGGGACGCCGTGGAGGCGGCGCGGGGGATGGGGATGACCGGGCGTCAGACGGTGAAGGGGGTCGAACTGCCGCTCGCCATGCCGATGATCCTGACCGGGGTGCGGATCGCGGCCGTGCAGCTGGTCGCCACCGCGACCATCGCCGCGCTCGCCGGGGGCGGCGGACTCGGCCGGATCATCACCGCGGGCTTCAATCTCGCCTCGACCCCGCAGGTCGTGGCGGGCGCGGTCCTTGTCGCCGTCCTCGCGCTGCTCGTCGAGGCGGTCTTCGCGCTCGCCCAGCGGTTCGGGCCGCGCTGGGCACGGGTGAGCGCCGCGTGAGCCCCCGTCGCCGTAGGCGCTACCGGCGCCACGTCAGGCCCCGCACCCTGCTGCTCGCGGCCGCCTGCGCGCTCCTCGCCGCCTGCGCCACCGGGCCCTCCCTGGAGGACCGGGGCGAGGTCACCGCCCCGCCCGGCGACGCGCAGCACCTCGTCGTCGGGTCGGCGGGCTTCACCGAGAGCGACCTGCTGGCCCAGATGTACGCCCTGCTGCTCCGGCGGGCCGGATACGGCACGGAGACGCTCTCCGTCACCAACCGCGAGCTGTACGAACCCGCCCTGGAGGCGGGGCAGATCGACGTCGTCCCCGAGTACGCGGCGACCTTCGCCGACTGGCTCAACGCCAAGGCCCATGGCTCCGACGCGGACCCCGTCGGCTCGCCCGACCTCGACGCCACCATGGCCGCCCTGCGGAGGCTGGCGGCCCCCCGCGGCCTCACCGTCCTCGACCCGGGCCGGGCCGTCGACCAGAACGCGTACGCCGTGGCCCGGTCGTACGCCGAGCGGCACCGGCTGAGGACGCTCACCGACCTCGGGAGGTCGGGCGAGAGGGTACGGCTCGCCGCCGGGGACGAGTGCGTGCAGCGGCCGTACTGCGCACCCGGCCTGGAGAAGACCTACGGCATCGACATCACCGGCATCGACCCCAAGGGCCTGGGCACCACCCCCGCCAAGCAGTCGGTGCAGAACGGCCGGAACCAGATGGTCGCGACGACGACCACCGACGCGACGCTCGACCGGTTCGGCCTCGTCCTCCTCACCGACGACAAGCGTTTGCAGAACGCCGACTTCGTCGTCCCCGTCGTCAACCGGTCACGGGCCGGCGGGAGAAACGTCGTCGCCGCGCTGGAGCGGCTGAACGAGGTCCTCACCACCGCCGACCTCGCCTCGCTCAACGAGCAGGTCGACAGCTGGCGGCGGCTGCCCGAGGACGTGGCGCGGGCCTATCTGGAGTCGAAGGGCCTGCTGTGACGTACCGCTCCGACCGCACGCACCGCTCTGACCGCACGCACCGCTCAGACCGGCGGGATGAGCGACGTGCGGTACGGCCGCCGCCGGGCCGCCCGGCTCGCCGACGCGAGCAACTGGTGCATGCGAAGCGGGACTTGGGAGGCGTCCGCGACCGGCTCGGCGAACGCCAGCCGTACGTCGCCGTGCCCGCGCAGCCGCTCAAGGCGCAGGGTGAGCCCGTACCGGTCGAGGGCCAGCGGGGTGACCCGCACCACGCCCTGCAGGCTGTCGGGGTCGACGAGCCGGGTGAGCTGCTCGACCGCGTCGCCGTGGGAGTCGGCGAGGTGCATGAGGAGTCCGGCCTCCGCGTCGGCCAGCGGGTCGGGCAAGGCCTCGGCCAGCTCGTCGAGGTCGACGCAGACCGGTCCCGCGGCCGTGCGCAGCACCGCGCGGGCCGGCCGCAGCACGAGGCCGTCCCCGTCCGGCGCCAGCCACCCCGACAGGAACACCCGCGCCCGCACCCGGTCCCGTACGGCGACGGGGGAGACGTCGGCGAACTCCAGGAGGACGGACGGTTCGCCGCGCGGCGCGACCAGCGCGCCCGCCGCGACCACGCTGTCCGCCGGGACCTGCAGGCGCAGGGCACCGCCGGCGGTGACGCCGTGCGCCCCCACCAGGTCCTCGCGGCAGCCGTCCATGGTCACCGCGCACGCCCACGCCGAGGCGAGCACGGAACGGACGTGCTCGGCGGCGGTGGGGGCGCCGGGGCAGGGCTGACGGACACTCATTCCGACCTCCAAATGGTTAGGCATGCCTAACCTAACTGAGATCGCGGCGCGAGCTCAAGCGGCACACGCGGCCCCGGTCCGGATCCGGCCGGGACCCACCCGCCGCCGCCCCCGTCCACCCGGCTGTGCTGAACTGAAGCGGAGCCCAACGATCCAGGAGTGCCCGTGCCCTCGTACCGCCAGCCCGGCGTCGTCCTCACCGACCACCACCTCCAGGTGCCGCTCGACCACGCGCAGCCCGACGGCGAGCAGATCGCGGTGTACGCGCGGGAGGTCGTCGCGACCCGGCAGGCGGGCGCGCCGCTGCCGTGGCTGGTGTACCTCCAGGGCGGACCGGGCTTCGGCGCCAACCGGTTCACCGGGACCCCCGGCTGGCTGGGTCGAGCCCTCAAGGAGTTCCGGGTGCTGCTCCTGGACCAGCGCGGCACCGGCCGCTCCACCCCCGCCACCCGCCAGACGCTCCCGCTGCGCGGCGACGCGAAGGCCCAGGCCGACTACCTGGCCCACTTCCGCGCCGACGCGATCGTCCAGGACTGCGAACTGGTCCGGAAGCGGCTCACCGGCGGCGCCCCCTGGACCGTCCTCGGCCAGTCCTTCGGCGGCTTCTGCGCCACCCACTACCTCTCCGCCGCCCCCGAGGGACTCGCCGCCGCGCTGATCACCGGCGGCCTACCGTCCCTCGACGCGCACGCCGACGACGTCTACCGCGCGGCCTACCCCCGCATCGCCCGCAAGACCGCCGCCCACTACGCCCGCTACCCGCAGGACGTCGAACGCGCCCGGCGGATCGCCGACCACCTCGCCGAGCGGCCCGTCACCCTGCCGAACGGCTACCGGCTCACCGTCGAGGCGTTCCAGTCCCTCGGCATCCTGCTCGGCGGCGGCGACGGCAGCCACCAGCTCCACTACCTCCTGGAGGACGCCTTCGTCCGCACCCCCGCCGGCCCCGCGCTCTCCGACGCCTTCCAGGAGGAGGTGCAGGCCCGGCTCTCCTTCGCCGCGCACCCGCTCTACGCCCTCGTCCACGAGTCGATCTACGGCCAGGGCGAGCGCCCCACCGACTGGTCGGCCGAACGCGTTCGCGCCGAGTTCCCGCAGTTCGACGCCGGCCGCGAGGGCCCGGTGCCGTTCACCGGCGAGACGATCCACCCCTGGCACTTCGTCGAGGACCCCGCCCTGCGCCCGCTGCGGGAGACCGCCGACCTCCTCGCCGCCCGCAACGACTGGCCGCGCCTGTACGACCCCGCCCGGCTCGCCGCCAACGAGGTCCCCGTCGCCGCGGCCGTCTACCACGACGACATGTACGTCGACACCGCCCACTCGCTCGAGACCGCCCGCTCGATCCGCGGCCTGCGCACCTGGGTCACCGACGAGTTCGAGCACGACGGCGTCCGCGCGGGCGGCCCCCGCGTCCTCGACCGGCTCCTCGCGCTGGTCCGCGACGAGGCGTGAGGGCTGCCGTAGCCTCCCGTCCATGACCGACACCGCGCCCGACGCCTCGACCCTGCCCCCGATGCCCGACGACTGGCGGCGCGCGCTGTGCGTCGTCGCCCACCCCGACGACCTGGAGTACGGCTGCGCGGCGGCCGTCGCGCAGTGGACCGACGAGGGCCGCGAGGTCGTCTACCTCCTCGCCACCCGGGGCGAGGCCGGCATCGACGGCATCGCCCCGGACGCGTGCGCCCCGCTGCGCGAGCGCGAGCAGCGGGCGAGCGCGGCGGTCGTCGGGGTGGAGACGGTCGAGTTCCTCGACCACGCCGACGGCGTCGTCGAGTACGGCGTCGGTCTGCGCCGCGACATCGCCGCGGCGATCCGCCGCCACCGCCCCGAGCTCGTCGTCACCCTCAACCACCACGACACCTGGGGCGACGGCGTCGCCTGGAACACCCCCGACCACGTCGCCGTCGGCCGGGCCACGCTGGACGCCGCCTCCGACGCCGGCAACCGCTGGATCTTCCCCGACGCCGGTCCCGAACGCTGGGACGGCGTCCGCTGGGTCGCCGTCGCCGGCTCCCACCGGCCCACCCACGCCGTCGCATCGGGGCCCGGCTTCGAGCGCGCGGTCCGCTCGCTCCTCGCCCACCGCGCCTACATCGAGGGGCTGACGGACGAGGACCCGGAGGCGTACGCGCGCGGGTTCATGACGCAGATGTGCGGTTCGCACGTCACCTTCGAGGTCATCGGGCGCTGAGCGACGTGACCGCCCCCTCCGCCGGCGACGGCCCCGAGGACGACCTGGACCTGGTGCTCGCCGAGGTCGGCCCGCGCCTGCGCGCCCTGCGCCGGAAACGCGGGGCGACCCTGGCCGCCCTCTCCGAGGCCACCGGCATCTCGGTGAGCACCCTCTCCCGCCTGGAGTCCGGCGGCCGCCGCCCCAGCCTGGAACTGCTGCTCCCGATCGCCCGCGCCCACGGCGTCCCGCTGGACGAACTGGTCGGCGCGCCCCAGGTCGGCGACCCCCGGGTCCGCGCCAAGCCGATCCGCCGCCACGGCCGGACCATGTACCCGCTCACCCACCGGCCCGGCGGCCTGATGGCCTACAAGATCGTGATCGAGGGCGGCCGGGAGCCGTGCGAGGAGCCGGACCAGCGCACCCACGAGGGCTACGAGTGGCTCTACGTCCTCTCCGGCCGGCTGCGGGTCAGGCTCGGCCCGCACGAGTTCGTCGTCCGGCCCGGTGAGGCGGCCGAGTTCGACACCCGGGTCCCGCACTGGTTCGGCCCGGCGGACTCCGGGCCGGTCGAGTTCCTGAGCCTGTTCGGGCCGCAGGGCGAGCGGATGCACGTCCGGGCGCGGCCGCGCGGCGCGTAGCGGCCCGGGTCGGGGCATCGGCCGGGGCCCGGGGAAGGGGCTTCCGTCAGGGCCCGGGGAAGGGGCTTCCGTCGCGGGCAAGCGACCGCTTAGTCTGTCGGTGAGCCGACCCATCGACGACGTCCGGAGGCCCCGATGCAGGCATGGCGAGTGCACGAGAACGGCGAGCCGGGCGAGGTGATGCGCCTGGACGACGTGCCGGAGCCGGAGGCCGGTCCCGGGCAGCTGAAGCTCCGCGTCAGGGCCGCGAACATCAACTTCCCCGACGCGCTGCTCTGCCGCGGGCAGTACCAGGTCCGCCCGCGGCTGCCGTTCACCCCGGGAGTGGAGGTCTGCGGTGAGACGGCCGACGGCCGCCGGGTCATCGCCACCCCCGCGCTGCCCGACGGGGGCTTCGCCGAGTACGTCGTCGTCGACGAGGCGGCCGTCCTGCCCGCCCCCGACGCCCTGGACGACGCCGAGGCCGCCGCCCTGCACATCGGCTACCAGACCGGCTGGTTCGGCCTGCACCGCCGCGCGAACCTGCGCGCCGGCGAGACCCTGCTCGTCCACGCGGCAGCCGGCGGCGTCGGCAGCGCGGCCGTCCAGCTCGGCAAGGCGGCCGGGGCGCGGGTGATCGGCGTCGTCGGCGGCCCGGAGAAGGCGGCCGTCGCCCGCGAGCTGGGCTGCGACCTGGTGATCGACCGGCGCACCGAGGACATCGTCGCCGCGGTGAAGGAGTTCACCGGCGGCAAGGGCGCCGACGTGGTCTACGACCCGGTCGGCGGCGACGCGTTCGCCAAGTCCGTCAAGTGCGTCGCGTTCGAGGGCCGGATCGTCGTCGTGGGCTTCGCGAGCGGCGACATCCCCTCGGCCGCCCTCAACCACGCGCTGGTGAAGAACTACGCGATCCTCGGCCTGCACTGGGGCCTGTACGCCGCCAAGGACCCGGCGTCGATCGCCCGCTGCCACGAGGAGCTGACCAAACTCGCCGAGCAGGGCGTGGTCAGGCCGCTGGTCAGCGAGCGGGTCCCGTTCGCGCAGGCCGCGCAGGCCGTCCAGCGGGTGGCCGACGGCCGCAGCACCGGCCGGATCGTGGTCCTCCCGGCAGCCCCGGAAGGCCTGGAGGGTCCGGGAGCACCGGAAGCCCGGGAAGCCGCTGCGGGAGCCGAGGGAGCCGCCCGATGACCACCGCCGACGACCTGCGCGCCCAGGTCCGCGACCTGCTCGCCACCCACTCCTTCGAGGACCCCGACGCTTTCCTCGCCGCCCGCTTCGACGCCGGACTCGCCTGGGTCCACTACCCGAAGGGCCTTGGCGGCCAGGACCTGCCCCGCGCCCTCCAGGCCGTCGTCGACGCCGAACTCGCCGCCGCCGGGGCCCCCGACAACGACCCCCGCAGGATCGGCATCGGCCTCGGCATGGCCGCGCCCACCGTCCTGCGCTTCGGCACCGACGAGCAGAAGCGGCGCTTCCTGCGCCCGCTGTGGCTGGGGCAGGAGGTGTGGTGCCAGCTCTTCAGCGAACCGGGCGCCGGCTCCGACCTCGCCGCCCTCGCCACCCGGGCCGTGCGGGACGAGGAGACCGGCGACTGGATCGTCAACGGGCAGAAGGTGTGGACCTCCAGCGCCCACCTCGCCCGCTTCGCCATCCTCATCGCCCGCACCGACCCGGACCTGCCCAAACACCAGGGCATCACCTACTTCGTCTGCGACATGACCGACCCCGGCGTCGAGGTCAGGCCGCTGCGGCAGATCACCGGTGAGGCGGAGTTCAACGAGGTCTTCCTCACCGACGTCCGCATCCCCGAAGCGCACCGGCTCGGCGGGGTCGGCGAGGGTTGGAAGGTCGCCCAGACCACCCTCATGAACGAACGCGTCGCCATCGGCGGCGCCCGGCTGCCCCGCGAGGGCGGCATGATCGGGCCGATCGCCGCCACCTGGCGCGAGCGCCCCGAGCTGCGCACGAACGACCTGCACCAGCGGCTGCTGCGCCTCTGGGTGGACGCCGAGGTCGGCCGGCTCACCGCCGAGCGGCTGCGTCAGCAGCTCGTGGCCGGCCACCCCGGCCCCGCCGGCGCCGGGATGAAGCTCGCCTTCGCCCGGCTGAACCAGGAGATCAGCGGCCTGGAGGTCGAACTCCTCGGCCAGGACGGGCTGCTGTACGACGACTGGACCATGCGCCGGCCCGAGCTGGTCGACTTCACCGGCCGCGAGGCCGGCTACCGCTACCTCCGCTCCAAGGGCAACTCCATCGAGGGCGGCACCAGCGAGGTCCTGCTCAACATCGTCGCCGAACGCGTCCTCGGACTGCCCGCCGAGCCCCGCACCGACAAGGACGTCGCATGGAAGGACCTCGCCCGATGAGCACCGCCGCCGACCTCCTGTACTCCGAGGACGAGGAGCACCTGCGCGCCGCCGTGCGCGAGCTGCTGACCGACCTCAACGACCCCGCCGCCGTCACCGTCCGCGCCGAGGCGGGCGACCCGTACGACCCGGCGCTCCTCGACGCGCTGGCCGCGATGGGGCTCAACGGGCTGCTCGTGCCCGAGAAGCTCGGCGGGCAGGGGGCGGGCCACCGCGAGGCGGCCGTCGTCCTGGAGGAGCTGGGCCGGGCGGCCGCCCCGGCGCCCTACCTGACCGGCGCGGTCATGGCCGCGGAGGCGCTGCTCGCGCTCGACACCGGCGACGCGACGGTGGCCGGGCTGCTCGCGGACCTGGCGGCGGGGCGCAAGCGGGTCGCCCTCGCGATCTCCTTCGCGACCTTGCCGCACTACAGCCCCTCCAGTTCGACGACGGTGGCCGACGCGGCCGGCGCCGACGTACTCCTCGTCCTCCGCCCCGACGGCCTGTACGCCGTCGAGGACGCGGAGACCACCCCGCTGACCCCGCTCGACCTCACCCGCCCGCTCGCCGACGTCGACGGCGGCACCGGCGTGAGGCTCCCCGGCGACGCGAGCGCCGCCGTCGGCCGCGCCCTCCTCGCCGGCGCCGGACTGCTCGCCTCCGAGCAACTCGGCCTCGCCGACTGGTGCCTGACGGAGACCGTGCGCTACCTCAAGGAGCGCAAGCAGTTCAACCGCCCCGTCGGCGGCTTCCAGGCGATCAAGCACCGGCTCGCCCAGCTCTGGCTGGAGGTGGAGAACGCCCGCGCCGCCGCCCGGTACGCGGCCGACGCGCTCGCCACCGGCAACCCGGACACCGAGGTCGCCGTCGCGCTCGCGCAGGCCTACTGCTCGGAGGTCGCCGTGCACGCGGCCGAGGAGTGCGTCCAGCTCCACGGCGGGCTCGGCATGACGTGGGAGCACCCGGCCCACCTCTACCTCAAGCGGGCCAAGGCCGACCACATCGCGCTCGGCACCCCGGGCCGCCACCGGGCCCGCCTCGCCGAACTCGTCGACCTCCCGGAGCCGTTGCCGACGGCCGACTGAGCCCCGGCAGGTCCTCGACACCCCCTGACCAGGCACTCCTTTACCTGGTGTTTAATTGCGACTGGTTCGCAATAAGAAACGATCTTCAACAGGGGTGCTCATGACCGGCCGACCGATACGAGGAGCCGTCGCGGCCGCGCTGGCCGGAACGCTGGCGCTGGGCGCGGCGGCCTGCTCGAAGCCCGGCGGCACCACGGACGGCGCCGGAGGCGACTCCGTCGTCGTCGGCATCGCCTACGAGCCCGACAGCCTGAGCCCGCTCCTCGGCTACGGCAAGGACGGCAACTCCAAGCTGTTCGACGGCCTGCTCACCCACGACGTCGACATGAACCTCCGGCCGGCCCTCGCCGCCGAGCTGCCGGAGGTCACCGACGGCGGCCTGACGTACACCTACCGCCTGCGCCAGGGCGTGAAGTTCAGCGACGGGGAGCCGTTCACGGCGAAGGACGTCGTCTTCACCTACGAGACGATCCTCGACCCGGGCACGAACAACCCCTCCCGCGGCGAACTCGACGCGCTGAAGAGCGTCGAGGCCCAGGGCGACGACACCGTCGTCTTCCGCCTGAAGTACCCCTACGCCCCGTTCGCCGAGCGGACCGTCCAGCCCGTCGCGCCCGAGCACGTCGCCGGCAAGCAGGACGTCAACACCGGCCCGTTCACCACGAAGCCCGTCGGCACCGGTCCGTACACCCTCGCGGGCTGGTCCAAGGGCGAGAAGCTGAGCTTCGAGGCCAACCCCGACTACTGGGGCGGCGCGCCGGAGGTGAAGAAGTTCACCATGGCGATCGTCAAGGACGACGACATCCGCGCCACCCGGCTGCGCTCCGGAGACCTCGACGGCGCGATCCTGCCGCCGAACCTCGCCAGGACCTTCGCGAAGGACGACGGGAAGAAGACCTACCGCGCCCCGTCGTTCGACTACCGCACGGTCACCCTCCCCACCGGCAACCCGGTCACCGGCGACACCGCCGTCCGCCGCGCGCTCGACGTCGCCGTCGACCGCAAGGCGATGGTCGACCGGATCCTCGACGGCGCCGGCAAGGAGGCGTACGGCCCCGTCCCCACCGACAGCGAGTGGTTCACCGCCGGCACCGAGCGCACCCACAGCCTCGACACCGCGAAGAAGCTCCTCGACGACGCCGGCTGGAAGCCCGGGAGCGACGGCATCCGGCGCAAGGACGGCGTCCGCGCCTCCTTCCCGCTCTGGTACGTCTCCGGCGACAAGCTCCGCCAGGACCACGCCCTCGCCTACGCCTCCGACGCCAAGAAGGCCGGCATCGAGGTCAAGGTGCAGGCCGGCACCTGGGAGGTCATCGAGCCCCGGATGCCGAAGGACGCCGTCCTCGCCGGCGGCGGCGCGCCCGCCGACCCCGACTTCGACCAGTACACCCTGCTGAACTCGAAGCTCGCGGGCGACGGCTTCAACAACATGGCCCACTACGCCAACCCGGCCGTCGACAAAGCGCTGCAGGCCGGCCGCGAGAGCGGTGACAAGGCCGAGCGGAAGGCCGCCTACGACACCGTCCAGCGCGAACTGGTCGAGAACCCCGGCTACACCTTCCTGACCCACATCGACCACGTCTACGTCATGGACGACGACTTCGCCTCGATCACCCACCAGGTCGAGCCGCACGACCACGGCCTCGCGACCGGCCCGTGGTGGAACGTCGAGGACTGGCAGTTCAAGAAGTGACCCGCCTCCCCTGGGGGGACATGGCCCGCATGACGGGACGGCGGGCGGTCCACGCCGTCCCGGTCCTGCTCGCGGTCACCTTCGGCGTGTTCGCCGTCGCCGCCGCGTCCCCCTTCGACCCCGTCAAGGCGTACACCGGCACCGCCGGGCTCACCGCCTCGCAGGAGAACCTGGACCGGATCCGCGCCAACCTCGGCGTCGACCAGCCGCTGGTCACCCGCTGGTGGGAGTGGCTGACCGCGGCCGTCCAGGGCGACCTCGGGCAGTCGGCCGTCATGCGCCAACCCGTCGCCGACGTCATCGCCGAGCGGATCGGCTGGTCCTCGCTGCTCGCCGTCACCGCCTTCGCCCTCGCGATCGTCCTCGGCACCCTGCTCGGGGTGCTGGCCGGCCGCCGTCAGGGCGGCCGCCTCGACCGGATGATCACCTCCGCCGCGTACACCCTGGAGGCCGCCCCGCCGTTCTGGCTCGGGCTGCTCGCCGTCTGGTTCTTCGCGCTCCAGCTCGGCGTGCTGCCGGCAGGCGGGCTGACCGACACCGGCAGCGACACCGTCACCGCCGGTCAGGTCGCCGAGCACCTCGTCCTGCCCGCCGCGGTCCTCGCCGTCGCCCAGCTGCCGTGGTTCGTCCTCTACGTCCGCCAGGGCGTCGGCGACGCGCTGGCGGAGGACCCCGTCCGGGGCGCCCGGGCCCGCGGGCTCTCCGAGCGGACGGTGCTCCTCGGGCACGCGTTCCGCTCCGGGATGCTGCCGGTGCTCACGCTGATCGGTTCCCGGGTGCCCGAGCTCATCACCGGGGCCCTCCTGGTGGAGACCGTGTTCAGCTGGCCGGGCATCGCGGCGGCGACCGTCCAGGCCGCCACCTCCGTCGACTTCCCGCTGCTCGCCGCGCTCACCGTGCTCGCCACCCTGGCCGTGCTCGTCGGCAACCTGCTCTCCGACCTGCTGTACGGTCTCGCCGATCCGAGGGTGACCTTCGATGGCTGAATCCCGCGTCCCGTCCCCGAAGCGACCGCTGCCCGAGCGGCGCCTCGCGAAGCGGGCCCTCCTCAGGCGGCCGACCGCCCGCGACCTGCGGGTGCGCACCTCGGCCGTCGTCGTCCTGGCGATCGCGCTCGCGGTCCTCGTCGTGCCGCCGGTGGTGCGCCTCGACGAGCAGGCGGTCGACCTCGCGCTCAAGCTCACCCCGCCCTCCTGGGCCCACCCCTTCGGCACCGACGACGTCGGCCGCGACCTGCTGCTGCGCTGCGTCTACGGGCTGCGGGTGTCGCTGGTCGTGGGCCTGGTCGCCGCACTGGCCGCGACGGTGATCGGCACGGTCGTCGGCGCGACGGCCGGGGCGCTCGGGGGGCGGGCCGACCGGCTGGTGATGCGGCTGGTGGACGTGTTCACGTCCGTGCCGCACCTGCTGCTCGGCATCTTCATCGTGGCGATGTTCCGCCCCGGCGTCTGGCCGGTGGTGGTCTCCGTGGCGCTCACGCACTGGGTGTCGACCGCCCGGATCGTCCGCGCCGAGGTGCTCTCCCTGCGCTCCCGCCCCTTCGTCGACGCGGCGATCTCCGGTGGCGCGTCCCGGCTGCGGGTGGCCCGGCGGCACCTGGTCCCGGCGGTGCTGCCGCAGGCCGGGCTCGCGGCCGTCCTGATGGTGCCGCACGCGATCTGGCACGAGTCCGCGCTGTCGTTCCTGGGCCTCGGGCTGCCCACCCACGAGGCGAGCCTCGGCAACCTCGTCCAGAGCGCCCGCGGCTCGCTGCTCGCCGGCGACTGGTGGCCCACCCTGTTCCCCGGCCTGTTCATCATCGTCCCGACCCTCGCCGTCGCCGGTCTCGCCGGTGCCTGGCGGGAGCGGATCAACCCGCGCCGCCGATCGGAGCTGATGCTGTGACCCCGCCCGCCGAGTCCGCCGTGCCCTTTGCCGGTGCCGTGCCCGACGCTCGTGACGTGCCCGATGCCCGTGACGTGCCCGACGCGCCTCCCGGGCCCACTGCCGGGCCCGCCGCCGCGCCCGAAGACCCCGTCCTCGCCGTCCGCGACCTCACCGTCCGGTTCCGGATGCGCGGGGGCCGGGACATCGCCGCCGTCACCGACGCCCGCTTCGACCTGGCGGCGGGGGAGTGCCTGGCCCTGGTCGGCGAGAGCGGCTGCGGCAAGTCCGTCCTCGCCTCCGCCCTGCTCGGCCTGCTCCCCGCCAACGCGACCGTCTCCGGCAGCGCCCTCCTCGGCGGCACCGACCTGCTGAGCGCCGACGAGCGCACCCTGGCCCGCACGGTCCGGGGCCGCAGGATCGGACTCGTCCCACAGAGCCCGGCCGCGCACCTCACGCCCGTCCGCACGGTCCGGTCGCAACTGCAGGAGACCGTCCGGGAGTTGACGGGGGTGCCCCGCCGCGAGCTGCGCGCGGCCGCTGAGCGGGCCGCCGCCCGCGCCGAGTTCCCCGCCGGGCACCTCGACCGCTACCCGCACGAGCTCTCCGGCGGCCTCGCCCAGCGTGCCGCCACCGCGCTCGCCCTGATCGGCGACGCGCCCCTGCTGCTCGCCGACGAGCCCACCACCGGCCTCGACCGCGACCTCGTCGAGCGGACCGTCGACGAACTCCGCCGCCACATCGGCACGGACCGGGCCCTGCTGCTCATCACCCACGACCTAGCGGCCGCCGAGCGGATCGCCGACCGGGTGGCGGTGATGTACGCGGGCCGCATCGTCGAACTCGCCGACGCCGAAGCCTTCTTCGCCCGGCCGGCCGGTGCTGCGAAGCCCTGCGCGGGCCCCCGCCACCCCTACGCCCGCGGCCTCCTCGACGCCTTGCCCGAACGGCGCTTCGTCCCCGTCCCCGGCCAGCCGCCCGAACTCGGTGCGCTTCCGGACGGCTGCGCCTTCGCCCCCCGCTGCCCGCGCGCGACCGACGACTGCGCCACCGTCCCGCCGCTCACCGACGGTGTGGCCTGCCACCACCCCCTGACCGCGCTGTCGGCGAGGACGGAGCCGGCCCGTGCTTGAACTGGACCGCATCACCGCCGGCTACGACCGGCGCGCCCCCGTCGTCCGCGACGTCTCGCTCACCGTCGCCGACGGCGAGTCCGTCGGCCTGCTCGGGCCCAGCGGCTGCGGCAAGTCGACGCTCGCCCGGGTCGCCGCGCTGCTCCACCGGCCGGACTCCGGGCAGGTGGTCCTCGACGGCGTCCGCGTCCACGGCTGGCGCCACCGGGCCCCGCGCGACCAGCGGACCGCGTTCGGCGTGGTCTTCCAGCAGCCCCGCCTCTCCGCCGACCCCCGCCTGCGCCTCGCCGACATCGTCGCCGAACCCCTCCGGGCCACCGGCCGCGCCCCCGACGCCGGCGACTGGGCGGACCGGGTCGGCCTGACCGCGGAACTGCTCACCCGCCGACCCCACGAGGTCAGTGACGGACAACTCCAACGGGCCTGCCTGGCGCGGGCGTTGGTTTTGAGGCCGTGCTGGCTCATCTGCGACGAGATGACCGCCATGCTCGACGCCTCCACCGCGGCCGCGCTGGTCGGCGTCGTGGAGGAGTACCGCGCCGAGACCGGCGCGGGCCTGCTCGCCGTCGGCCACGACCGCACCCTCCTCACCCGCTGGTGCGACCGCACCGTCACGTGGAGTGACCTCGGTGACGCGCAGTCAACACACTTTCGGCGCACGCCCGGTACGCCCGTTCCGCCGGAATCCTCCGCCACACTGACCCCGTGAACCGCGGGGTGGGTCCCCGTGGCGGAGGAGGCCGACGATGGACATCACCATTTCCCTGCTGGTCCTGCTGCTGATCATCGCGGCGGTCATGATGCGCAGCGGGGCGCTCAAGGGCTCGCACGCCGTGATCTGCGTGCTGCTCGGCTTCCTGCTCGCGGGCACGCAGGCGGCGCCGAGCATCGAGAACGGGCTCAGCTCCACGGCGAAGATGGTGAGCGGGATCGGGTTCTGACCCGGCCCCTTCTCAACTCCCGGGCACACGCGACCGGATGAGGAACCGCACCCCTTCCGGCGCCTCCAGCGAGAACCCGCCGCCCCGACCGGACACCACGTCGACGATCAGCCGGGTGTGGCTCCACAGCTCGTACTGGCTGCGGGAGATCCAGAACTCCACCGGCTCGCCCAGGCCCTCCACGTCGAGCGACTCCAGGAGCAGGTCGGACGCCCCGGTCCTGAACTCCCCGCGCTGGTAGCACATCGGCGCGCTTCCGTCGCAGCAGCCGCCGGACTGGTGGAACATCAGCGGACCGTGCTTCTCCCGCAGCCGCCGGACGAGGTCCGCGGCGTCGGCGGTGAGCTCCACCCGTGGCAGGTCGGACATGGCGCGCCCCTCTCCCGGCCGCGACACCGGCCGGTCCCCGCCAGTATGGGCAGCCTGCCCGCACCGCCGGAACCCCTCCGGCAGCGCGGGCGGGCCGCCCGTACTGGAGGGGGGGCGTCAGAAGTTGCCCTCGGCCACCTGGAGCACGGTCAGCCCGAGACCCCGCCAGGCCCTGACCACCTGGCTGCGGTCGTCGAGCACGCAGACGACGTCGTAGGCGTCGCGCACGTGCGCGTCGAACAGCTCGACCTTCACGATCGAGTCCTTGCGGGAGTCGCCGGACGGCCGCATGAACAGGCCCTCGTAGGGCACCGGGACGTGCTCCTTCAGCCACGCCTCCGTCGCCTCGCGGCAGCCGTCGGTGCGCCCGGACAGGAACACGATCCGGTGGCCGGCCGCGTGCATGGCCCGGACGACGGAGATGACCGCCGCGTTCGGACCGTCCTCGTGCACCCGGGTCTCGTCGAACGGGCTGCGGCCGGTCATCAGCGCGACCGTGCCGTCGATGTCGACCATGACCGCCTTCGGCGTCCCCGGCCGCGCCGCGTAGGGGCGGCCCGCGACGACCGCCGTCTCCGCCTCCTCGGGCAGCGGCAGCGGCGACGACTGCCCCGCCAGGAACCGCTGGTGGAGCCCGCGCACGGCCTCCTCGCCGACCGAACGCTCCCGGGCGGCGTCCCGCTCGACGCACACGTCGACGGAGACGTGCGTGAAGTCGTGCACCCGCAACTCCGCGCCCGCGCGCAGGGCGAGCCGGGCGAGGTCCCGGGCGACCCGCTGCGGCAGGTTGGTGTCGTCGCAGACCACGTCGTAGCCCTTGCCGAGCAGGCGCAGGATCGCCGCGTCGCGCACGGCCATCACGCGCTGCTCGGTGACGCCCTTGACGTGCTCGCCGGAGTCGAGCATCGCGCGCAGGTCGTCGCGGTTGACCCGGGCGCGCCCGGCGCGGTCCTCGGCGGTCCAGGCGCGGGCCCAGGTCGTCTTGCCGCTGGCGGGCAGGCCGCGGGTGATGTGCAGGGTGGGCATCAGAGTGCGTCCTCGGTGACGGTGACGGGGCGCAGGTCCCCCTCGGGGCGGAGCGTGGACCAGATCCGGTCGGCCGGGTCCTTGCCGTCGAGCAGCAGGAACAGCCAGGCCCGTCGGGGCGAGCGCGCGGCGAGCGCCGCGTACTCCTTGCGGGTCCAGCCGTCGGGCAGCTCGCCGAGGATCCGGCGGTGCTCGGCGTCGGCCTCGGCCAGGACCGCGTCCCGGCGGGCGGTCAGGTCGTCGGCGACGCCCCGGACCCAGCCGTGGAATTCGTCAGGCAGCGCCTCGCAGATCGCCGCCGTGGTCTCGCCGGCGCCGAGCCGCTCCCAGACGCCCCGGGCGCTCAGACCGAAGATGATCTTGTGCAGGGCCACGTAGTCGTCCTGCTTGATCTTGACCATGGTGTGGTCCTGCCGGGGGAAGCGCAGCACCAGCCCCTCCGCGCCCGGCCGCGGCACCGCCGCGAGCGCCTCGGCGAGCGTCGCGTAGGCGAAGTCCGGCACCCGGGGGCCGGTCCAGGGCAGCTCGGCCGCCGGGACCGGGTCCCCGGTCACCGTGTCGACCCCGCCGAGCAGCACCAGGTCGTCCAGCGGGCCGTAGTCGCAGACGATCCGGTTGCCCGGGAAGATGATCTCGAACAGGTAGGTGACGCCCGGCACGGGCGTGTTCGCCGCCGCGTACCGCTCACGCCAGACGCGGGTCGCGTGCAGCGCCTGCGTGGAGGCGAACGAACCGCGGGTGGCGACCGCGTGGCCGTCCGGCGTCGGGTAGAGGATGCCGAGCGAGCCGTCCATCTTGTCGGTCACCGCGACCGGCGCGTCCGGCGCGAAGGTGCCGGCCGGGTGCTCGCTGAGGTTGAAGAACTTCGCGTACGGCCGGGCGAGCACCCGGTCCCGCTCGTCGACGACCAGGCCTCGGCACCGGCGGGTGACGTCGTTCCACGCGCGCTCGAACTGGGCCTTCTCGGTGTAGTTGAGAATGCGCAGCGGCAGCGAGGGGTGGGTCTGGACGCGGACGTGACCCTCGTCGAGGGCGCGCGCGAGCAGACCGTGGTCGAGCAGGTCACCGAGCTGGGGAAACACTGGCCTCTCCTGACGGGCCGGGGTGGGGACCCGCTGATGATGGCAGCGCGCGACCTGGCATTTCATCTGATTATCGGCGGCGGGCGGCGGGCGGCGGGCGGCGGGCGGCGGGCGGCGGGCGGCGGGCGGCCGGCGGGAGCGCATCGGTCCCGCGCACCGGCCCCCGCCCGCCCCCGGCCGTCCACCCCCCCGGCCGGCGGACCGTCAGCTCGCGCTGCTCAGGACCGTCGACACCAGGGCCTTCGCCTCGTCCTGCACCTTCGCCAGGTGCTCGGGCCCCTGGAAGCTCTCCGCGTACACCTTGTAGACGTCCTCGGTGCCCGACGGCCGCGCGGCGAACCACGCGCTGTCCGTGCAGACCTTCAGGCCGCCGATGGCCGCCCCGTTGCCCGGCGCCTCGGTGAGCACCGCGGTGATCCGCTCCCCGGCGAGGGAGTCGGTAGTGACCTGCTCGGGGGAGAGCTTCGCGAGCACCGCCTTCTCCTCGCGGCTCGCGGGCGCGTCCACCCGGGCGTACGCGGGGGCCCCGAACCGGCCGGTCAGCTCCGCGTAGTGCTGCGACGGGGTGGAGCCCGTCACCGCGGTGATCTCGGAGGCGAGCAGCGCCAGCAGGATGCCGTCCTTGTCGGTGGTCCACACCCGGCCGTCGCGGCGCAGGAACGACGCCCCGGCCGACTCCTCGCCGCCGAAGCCGAGGCTGCCGTCGAACAGGCCGTCCACGAACCACTTGAAGCCCACCGGCACCTCGACCAGCGGCCGCCCGAGGTCCCCGGCGACCCGGTCGATCATCGAGGACGACACCAGCGTCTTCCCGATCCCCGTCCCGGCCGGCCAGCCCTCGCGGTGCGCGAAGAGGTACCGGATCGCCACCGCCAGGTAGTGGTTGGGGTTCATCAGCCCGCCGTCCGGCGTCACGATCCCGTGCCGGTCGGCGTCCGCGTCGTTCCCGGTGGCGATCGCGTACGCGTCGCGCCGCTCGATCAGCGAGGCCATCGCGTGCGGCGACGAGCAGTCCATGCGGATCTTCCCGTCCCAGTCCAGCGTCATGAAGCGCCAGGTCGGGTCGGCGAGCGGGTTGACCACGGTGAGGTCCAGGCGGTGCGTCTCAGCGATCCGCCCCCAGTACGCGACCGACGCCCCGCCGAGCGGGTCCGCGCCGATCCGCAGGCCCGCGTCCCGCACCGCCTCCAGGTTCAGGACCGACGGCAGGTCGTCGACGTACGCCGTCAGGAAGTCGTACCGCCCGGTGGTGTCGGCGGCCAGCGCGCGGGTGTAGGGGATCCGGCGGACCTCCTTCAGGCCGCCCTCGATCAGCGCGTTCGCCCGGTCCTGGATCCAGGAGGTGGCGGAGGAGTCCGCCGGACCGCCGTTCGGCGGGTTGTACTTGAACCCGCCGTCCGCCGGCGGGTTGTGCGAGGGGGTGACGACGATGCCGTCCGCGAGCCCGGAGGTGCGGTCCTGGTTGTACGTCAGGATCGCGTGCGAGACGGCCGGGGTGGGCGTGTAGCCGTCCGCCGAGTCGATCAGCACGCGGACGCCGTTCGCCGCGAGGACCTCGACCGCGGTGACCCGGGCCGGCTCCGACAGGGCGTGGGTGTCGGCGCCGAGGAACAGCGGCCCGTCGGTGCCCTGCATCGCGCGGTAGTCGACGATCGCCTGCGTGGTGGCCGCGATGTGGTCCTCGTTGAACGCGCCGACCAGCGCCGAGCCCCGGTGGCCCGAGGTGCCGAAGGCGACCCGCTGGGCGGGCTCGGACAGGTCCGGGTGGAGCGCGTAGTAGGCCGTCACCAGGCGGGACACGTCCACCAGATCGCCGGGCTGCGCCAGTTGTCCGGCCCGCTCGTGCACCATCGGATTCTCCTCGGTCGTGGCTGGTCCCGGCGGGCGGCCCCGGTACGGGACGCCCGCTGACGTGCTGGTCTCGTGCCCGCCATCCTAGTCAGCCCGGGGCCGGGCCACCCCGCCCACGGTCCGTCAGGAGCGCCGCAGCAGGCCCCGCGCGTACGCCGCCTGCCCGGCGTGCTGGAGGTCGTCGGCGAGGACGCTGACGAGCCGGGCGCCGAGGGTGACCGGCGGGTCCCAGTTCTCGTCGACTACCTCGTCCAGGTCGCCCGCCTCCAGACCGCGCAGATAGCCGAGCGTCCGCTCGTGCACGGCTTCGTAGTAGCCGGTGAGCAGCTCGGGGGAGCCGACCCGGACCTTCGCGACCTGGTCGCTGTCGTGGCCGTAGCCCGTGTCGCCTACGGGCAGGTCGAGGCCGAAGCGGTCGGCCCAGCCCTGCCCGGACCACACCTGCTCGGTGCCGGCCACGTCCGCGACGTGGTCGTCCTGCACGCGGGTGAGGTGCCAGACGAGCCAGCCGACGGAGTTGGCGTCCGGGGCGGGGCGGGTGGCGAGGTCGTCCGCGGAGAGGTCGGCGACGGCGGCGTGCACCGACTCGCGGATGCGGTCGTAGGCGTCGAGTAGCAGTTCGGTGGAGTGCATGCACTTCTGCTTCCATGCGGGCCCGGATCTCACACGCGGCGGCCCGCGAACCGCCGCGTATCGCCGGTATCGATCGTCGGCTTTCGGCGCGGAAGCGACGTTCCAGGCGGCCCCGCAGGGGCACTTCTCTCGGTGCGGCCACCCGGTGAGGTCGTCCGATCACTCTGCGTCCGGGCGCATCCGAGCGAGGGGAACACGGGGCATGACACGCGTGCTCGTCCTGCACAGCGCCGACCTGCTGCGATCGGCTCTGGAGGCCCTGCTGAGGACGCACGGGACGCTGGAGGTACTGCCCGCCCAGGATCACCGGCGCGGGGCCCCGGCGCCCGAGCCGCCCGACGTCTGGGTCCTCGACTGCGAGTGTCCCGACACGGCGGACGCGCTGGAGACCCTCTCACGGGGCGGCGTCGCGGCGGGCAGGGGCGCGGCGCTGATCGTGCTCGCCTCCGAGGACCGGCCCGGGATGCTCCTGCGGGCCTTCCGCGCCGGCGCGCTCGGCTACGTCAACCGCGGGGCCCCCGTCCCGACCCTGATCGAGGCGATCCACCAGGCCGCCCAGGGGCGGCGCTTCGTGGACACCAGCCTGGCCGCCGACTTCCTGCGGGCGAGCGAGATGCCGCTGTCGACGAGGGAGTTGACCGTCCTCTCCCTCGCCGCCGAGGGCGGCACCGCAGCCGACATCGCGCGCCGGCTGTGCCTGTCGACGGGCACGGTGCGCAACTACCTCGCCGCGGCCACCCGCAAGATGGGCGCCCGCAACCGGATGGACGCGATACGCAAGTCCCAGCGGCTCGGCTGGTTATGAGCCTTCGTCGCCCTCCCACACCCCGGCCAGGTCGCGGTAGAGGGGGGACGTCGCCAGCAGTTCGGCGTGGGTGCCGTGCACCGGCCGGACGCCGTCCATGACCAGCACCCGCCCGGCCCGGCGCGCCGAACCGAGCCGGTGGGCCACGACGACGAGCGAGCCGGGCCGCCGGGCGAGCGTGAGCTCCGCCCGCCGTTCCGCCTCGGGGTCGAGATGGCAGGTGGCCTCGTCCAGGATCAGCAGCGGCGCGGGGGAGAGGCAGGCGCGGCCCACGGCGATCAGCTGCCGCTCGGCCGGTGAGAGGGCGGGCGGCGCGAGCTCGGCGTCCAGGCCGCCCAGCCGGTCGACGAGCCGGTGGAGCCCCATCGCCTCCACCACACCGGACACCGCTTCCGGCGACGCCGCCGGGGCCAGGTACGTCAGGTTCTCGCGGAGGGTGCCGCCGAACACGTACGCCTCCTGGGGGACGAGCACCCTGGTCCGGGCCGCCGCGGACGCATCGGTCGCGGTGAGGGGCCGCCCGCCCAGGCGCACCTCGCCGGACCGGGGTGCGAGCAGACCCGCGAGGAGCCCGGCGAAGGTCGACTTGCCGACACCGCTCGGCCCCACGACCGCCAGGTGCTCGCCCTCCGCCAGCCGGAAGTCGCATGCCTCGACCACCGGCCGCGGGCCGTAGCCGAAGGTGACGCCGCGGAGTTCGACGTCGTAGGCGGGCGGGGCGGCGGTCGGTGCGGGCGACGCGGCCGGGGTAGGGGAGGGGGCCGCGTGCGGCAACGCGAACGGGCGCGCCTTGCCGTGCCCCCGCTCGTCCGGACCCGTCGCGTCCCGCCCCCGCTCGTCCGGACGCGTCGCGTCCGGGCCCGTCTCGTCCGGGCCCATGAGCCGGTCGAGGACCACCACCAGCCGGGTGCCCGCGCTGCCCAGCGCCGCCAGGAGCGCGCTCACGGCCGGCAGCATCGCCTGCGTGAGGTAGGTGAGCGCACCCACCAGCGCCCCCGCCGTGAGGCCCTGCCGCAGCAGCCACGGCGCGCCCAGCAGCACCGAGAGCACCGGCAGGTGCGCCGCCACGCCCAGCGCCGCCGTCCGTACCGCCGCCCAGCGCGCGAGCGCCGTCCCGGCGTCCGCCTGCGCGGTGATGAGCGCGCCCGCGCCGCGCTCGGCGCGGTCGACCGCCCCGCAGGCCACGAGGTCGCGCAGCCCCTCGGCCAGCCGCCCCGCCTCCGCGGCGAGCGCCTCGTCGGCGTCCAGGCAGCGTCGCTGGCACGCCGCCATCGGCCGCAGGGTGGCCAGGAACAGCAGCAGGCCGGTGACCAGGGGCAGCAGCACGAACGGCAGGAGTTCCGGAGCCAGCGCGCCCAGCCCCGCCAGCGCGCCCACGGCGGTGGCGGCGAACGAGCGCAGGGTCAGCACGAGGCCCGCGAAGCCGTCCCGGGCGATCTCCGTCTGCCCGGTCAGCCGCGAGACCGCGGCCGTGTCACCGGCCCGGGCCGGGTCGGCGAGCGCGGCGGTCAGCGCACGGCGCACGGTCCGGCGCACCAGCCCGTCCCGCAGCGGTTCCACCAGGTCGGCCAGCGCGGCGAACACCCCGCGTACGACGAGCCTCCCGAGCAGGGTCGCGGCGGCGGCCGCGGCCAGCCACAGCAACCCGGTGCCGGGGCTGCCGGCGAGGAAGCCGTCGTCGAGCGCGCGCGCGACGGCGTACCCGCCGAGGAACGTCTGCGCCGCCTCGAGCGCGGACCACAGGGCCAGCGCGCCGACGGCCCGCCGCCGGGCCCGCAGGAAGCGGCGGCCGTGCCGGGCGAGCCGCCGCACGGCCCCCCGCTCGCCCGGCGGCCCCGCCGCGGATCCGGCGGACGACGGGAGGGACCGCTCGGGCGCGGTGTCGGGGGCGGCCTGCTCCGGCTGCCTCATCCGACCGCCCCCGGATCCCGGCGGCCGTGCGCTCCCGCGTCGCGCGGGACGGCGAAGACGGCCCGGTAGTCGGGGTCCTCCCACAGCCGCCGGTGGTCCCCCCGGCCGCGTACCCGCCCCTCCTCCAGCCAGACGACCGCGTCCGCGCGGGCCGCCGAGGACGGGCGGTGGGCGACGATCAGCCGGGTGCCCGGAGCGACGTCGGCGACCAGCGCCCGGTCCACCTCGCGCTCGGTGACGGTGTCCAGGCTGGACGTCGCGTCGTCGAGGACCATCAGACGCCCGCCGTGCGCGAACGCCCGTGCGAGCCCCAGGCGTTGGCGCTCCCCGCCGGACAGCGGCGCCTCGGCGGTCGGGGTGTCGTAGCCCTGCGGGAGCAGCGTGGCGAAGCGGTCGGCGCCGGCCGCCCGGGCGGCCGCGGTGAGCGCCGCCCGGTCGGGTCGCCGCGGGCCCGGGGCGATGACGTCGGCGATCGTGGAGCCGACGAGCGCGGGGCGTTCGAACGCGAACGAGACGGCTTCGCGCAGCTCCGCGCGGCCGATCTCCGTCAGCGGCACACCGTCGAGGAGGACCACCCCCCGGTCGGGATCGCGCAGCCGCCCCGCCACCGCGGCGAGCAGCGACTTGCCCGCCCCGGACGCCCCCACGACGGCCGTCGTGGTGCCGCCCGGCAGCGTCAGGTCGATGCCGTCGAGCACGGTCCGTCCGTCGTGCACGACGCCCACCCCCCGCAGCTCCAGCGTGCCCGTCCCGTCCGGCGGCAGCGACCGCGTGCCGTGGGCGAGGCCGGGCAGGGCCGCCACGGCGGCGACCCGTGCCGCGGCCGTCCGGCCGCGCACGAGCGTGTTGAGCGCGCCGGTCACCAGGCCGACGCCCGCGGCGAGCGTGGCGTACCGCGCCAGCGCGAGGAGTTCGCCGACGCCGACCCGCCCGGCGGCCAGTCCGAGGCCGCCCACCGCGAGCACCAGCGTGGTCAGCAGCGGCAGCAGGACGCTCCCGCCGGCCGCCGCCCGCCCGTACACCCGCCAGTTGGCGCGCCCGTGCGCGCCGAGCTCCGGCAGCGGGGCGAGGACCCGCCGGTACTCCCGCTCGCCGGAGTGCGCCGCCGCGATCGTGCGGGCCCCGCCCAGCGCCTCGGCGAGCCGCCCCGCGATCCGGGCCTGCACCCGCTGGTACGCGGAGCCGCTCGCGGCCGCGCCTCGGACGAAGGCGCGCAGCAGGAGCAGCAGCAGCGGCACCCCGGCGAGGAAGGCGAGCCCCGCCCACGGGTCGATCACGAAGAGGGCCGCCAGGCCCCCCACGGGCGGGACCAGCGCGGCGAGCGCGGTGGCGGCCGTGACCGGTGCGACCCCCGCCTCCGCCGCGTTCGCCGTGAGCCGGGTGGCGAGGTCGCCCGCCGGGAAGGCGGCTGCGCGGTGCGGCGCGGTGCGCAGCACCCCCCGCACGGCCCGCCGCCGCAGCCAGGCCGACGCCCGCGCGGTGCCCGTCCCGCCCACCCGGGCCGCACAGGCATCCAGGGCGACCTCGGCGACGACGAGTGCCGCGCACAGCGCGGTCCAGCGCCCCGCGGCCGGGTCCGCGGCGAGCACCGCGTCGACGGCGCCGGCCAGGACCGCGGGCGTCGCGAGGGCGGCCCCGGCGGCCGCCGTGGAGCACAGGAGCACGATCCCGGCCCGCCCGGCGACGTGCCGGCCGGCCCCGCGCAGCAGCCGGCCGGGGGCGACCGGCTCGGTGGTGGTCCCCACATGGGCCTCCTGGACGGGAACGGGTGCGGACGCGACTGGTCCCGAGCGGAGGCGTCCGCCCGGGACCAGGTGCTGCGGCTCAGCCGCGAAGTGACGTCCGCGCTCCGGGATCAGGCGCGCGGAACGGTGCCACGGGACCCGTTACGGGGTGCAGAGGGTGACGCTCAGCGAGCTGAACTCGCAGATGAGCAGCGACACCTGGCTGCCGGTGGCGAGGTCGCCGACGGCTTCCTCGGCGGGGGTCTCCATCGCCTGCAGGTCCATGAGAGCCATGTTCGTTCGTTCCCTTCTCGGAGCGGATCACAGGGGTGCCCTGTGCGGGGATGATCACGTGCGGTCGAGCCTCATGAGGTGACTGGTGCGGTCGTGCTGGTTCTCGGTCCCTGGCTTGGGACCGGCTCTGGGGGCCGCTTCGGCGGCGGGAGGAACGGCAGATGGCGGGGGACGCCGTCGGTGGCCGTGTCCGGGGGTGCGGTCGTGGGCGCGGTCGGCGCCGCGGTCGGGTCCGTGCGCTCGGCGAGGCCGCCGAGCGCGAGCAGGCAGCCGGCGGTCCCGGTCGACAGGTCCATGGAGAGCCGGGACAACTGCTCGCCCGGAAAGGCGAGTTCGCCGCGCCACGGAACCGCGTGCCAGCCCAGCAGGGCCACCTGCCGCCGCAGCGCGTCCCGGCGGACCCGCTCGTCGCGGAGCGCGGTGGTCCTGGCGAGGTGCAGGACGAGACCGGCGACGCCGCGGAAGAGGCCGGGCTGGATGTAGAAGGACGACAGGGCGGCCCCGAGGATCGCCGAGCGCGCCTCCTCGAACGCGTCGTCCGCGCGGTGGGCCAGGTAGTCGTCGAGCACCGCGCCGATGCCGGTGCTGCCGCCGCCGAGGTACGGCATCGTCCGCCGGCCCTCGTCGACGAGGAGGGCGCCGCGCGGATCGGTGACGCACCGGGCCAGGTCGCGCCGGAGCGCCACCGCGGCGACGTCGAGCAGACCGGGGTCGCCGAGGCGCTCGTACAGCCGGACGAAGAGCAGGGCCGTGCCCGAGGCGCCGTGCAGCAGCCCCGCCCGCTCCCGCCGGCCGGCCGCCGCGGCCAGGGGGCGGGCCGCCAGTTCCGCACAGCGCAGGGCCGTCCGGTGGAGCGAGGTGTCGCCGGTGGAGGCCGCCAGGTCGTCCAGGGCGAGGCCGACGCCGGCGAGGCCGGAGTGCAGGCCCGTCCCCAGGCCCTCCAGCGGCTGTTCGGCGACGAGGTGCGCGAGCCGCAGGGCGTCGTCCCGGTGGCCGAGCCGGTCGAGGGTCCAGGCGATGCCGGCCAGCCCGTCGTAGAAACCCGACGGGGTGCCGGAGGCCGGGGCGGCGCTGCGGGTGAGCAGCCATTCCTCGGCGTCCTGGCGGCGGCTGCCCGCGCCGGCCAGCGCGTAGAGCACCCCGGCGGCGCCGTAGCCGAAGGACTGCCCGCCGCAGGGGGAGGCGAACTGGGCGATGTCGCCGGGGAAGAAGCGGTCGTCGCGGTCCGGCGTCGCGGACGCGTGCAGCGCCCGCACCATCGAGTCGCGCGCGGCCGGCCAGTCGCCGGGCCGGGTGGGCAGGTAGCCCCCGTCGCGCCCCGCCGCCTCACCGGGGGCCGCACCGGACGCCGCACGGGCCGTCACCCGCCGCGGCGCCGGGACCGGGGACCCGACCGTGCTCGCCTCCCCCGCCGGCCCGGCCCCCCGGCCGATCTCCGCCACCGCCGCGTCGAACAGGGCGCGGTCCACCGGGTAGCGCTCGGCGGCGAGGTCCGCCAGGTGCCGGGCCTTCTCACGGTCGAGCGGGAGCAGCGTGGTCAGCGGCACGAACAGGGCGAGGCGCAGGCAGGCGAGCGCGTACCGGTCGATGGCGGTGCCGCGCCGGTCCGCGGGGGCGACGAAGGCCGGGTTGGCCACCACCTGTCGGCTCTCGGAGGCCGCCGTCGTCGCCGCCTCGAAGTCGAGCAGGGTGACGGACTCCCCGTCGGGCGCCACCATCACGTTGCTCATGTGGAGGTCGCTGAAGACCATCCCCCGGGCGTGCACCTGCGCGACGGCCCGGGCGACGAGGTCGTGCGTCCGCAGCGCCCACGCGGCGTGCTCGGCGAGCAGGGCCGCGTCCGGCTCGTGCGCGGAGAGCGGGAACCGGCGGGCGAAGACGGTGTTGAGGGTGGTTCCCTCGATGTGCTCCATCACCAGGAACCGGTGGTCGCCGACGGTGAAGGAGTCGCGGAATCGCGGCACGCAGGCCAGACCCGAGAGCCGCTCCAGGGCGTGCTGCTCGCGGGCGAGCCTGGCCACCGCGTCGGCGCCGTCGGCCGCGAGACCGGCGTACGGCCGGGCCTCCTTGAGCACCACCCGCTCCCCGGTGCGCTTGTCCCGGCCCTCGTAGACGCCGCCGCCGTTGGAGAAGTGCAGCGCCCGCTCCACCGTGTACGGCAGGTCCTCCGTGCTCTGCCCGGCCCGGGCGGCCAGGTGCGGGGCGAGGAACGCCGGGGGCTCGACCCAGTCCGGGACCCGGAAGCTCGGCCCCCGCAGGTCCGGCACCAGCGTGCCCTCGGCGCTCTCCACCGCCGGCACGAGCGCGCCGTCGGCCGCGTGGCAGAAGCGCTGCGCGAACGCGCCGTAGCGCACGTACACGGGTCCGTCGCCCCAGCGCAGGTCGCTCAGGACGTACGGGCCGTGCTCCCCGGCGAGCAGCCGGTCGAGGTCGGCGGCCACGGTCCCGCACGCGGCGTCGTCCGCGGGGTACACCGTCACGAACTTGCCGCTGCCCGCCCGGTCGGCGTACTTCGTGTTCCGGGTCAGGAGCAGGTACGGGCTGGGGACGAACTTGAACGGGACGCCGTGCCCGAGGCAGTAGTCGGCGACCCGTTCGAGTACCGCGGCCGCGTTGTCCGTCGCCGCCGAGACGTGGATCTTCCAGCCCTGCGCGGGAAGTCGCGCGCCCCTCGGGGTGCAGGCCACCCAGTCGCCGCGGCGCACCCGCTCCCAGCCCTCGGGGGCGGGCCGCCGGGCCGCCGCGAAGAGGGCGCCGCGGGCGCCGTCCGCCGAGGGGACGCGGCGGGGCGCGTCGTAGAAGTACGGGTCCGCGTCGCAGTACAGGGCGTACTCGGGGTTCATCGGCCCCTCCCCTCCCGGTCGGCGTGTCCGTCCGGGAGGGGGCCGTCGTCGGCGCGCCCTCCCGATCCGTCCCGCAGACGCTCCCACGCGGCGGGAGGGCGCCGACAGTCCGAAACGTCACGTCTCGGGCATGCGGCCCGTCACGTCGTCGGCATGCGGAACGCACACCACCGCCGGGCAGGGGGAGGCGGTGGAGGGCTACTCGAAGTTCTTCGCGTCGCCCGCCCCGTAGCGGATGATCTCGGCCTCCCCGTCGGAGAAGTCGATGACGGTGGTGGGCTCGGTGCCGCAGTCGCCCGAGTCGACGACCGCGTCCACCTGGTGGTCGAGCCGCTCCTTGATCTCCCAGCCCTGGGTCATCGGCTCCTCCTCGTCGGGCAGGAGCAGGGTGCTGGAGAGCAGCGGCTCGCCCAGCTCGGCCAGGAGCGCCTGCGTCACGGTGTGGTCCGGGATGCGCACCCCGACGGTCTTCTTCTTCGGGTGCAGGAGCTGGCGGGGCACCTCCTTGGTGGCCGGCAGGATGAACGTGTAGCTGCCCGGGGTCGCCGCCTTGATCGCGCGGAAGACGTCGTTGTCGATGTGGACGAACTGGCCCAGCTGGGCGAAGTTCTGGCACACGAGCGTGAAGTGGTGCCCGTCGTCGAGCCGCCGGATCGTGCGGATGCGCGCGAGGCCGTCCCGGCTGCCGAGCTGGCACCCCAGGGCGTAGCAGGAGTCGGTCGGATAGGCGACGAGCCCGCCCGACCGGATCGTCTCGGCCACGGAGCTGATGGTCCGCCGCTGGGGGTTGTCAGGGTGCACGTCGTAGTACTTGGCCATCCGGCGAGTCTAGGGTCACCGCACACCCCGCCGTCCGGTTTCGGGTCGGTTGCCCCGTTCGGGTGTCAGGGGGTGTATACGGGGGCAGTCATTCCGCATCGCCCCGGATGCGGCCCACGGTGATCCGGGGGACATTGGGTCCGAGACGACTCCCGACCCCCGGTCGGCCCCGGAACGGAGAGCCCTGCATGAAACTCAAGGACGAATTCCCCGTCGACCACAAGCTGGCCACGGTGTACCGCTACGGCTCCGGCTTCTGCGGCATCGTCCTGCTGGTGTTCGCCGGCCTCGGCTTCGCCGACGGTCTGACGTCGTTCGACACCGACGCCGAGGTGGCGGGGATGTCCAGCAACCTGGCGCTCAGCATCATCTCCGTGGTCTTCGGCGTCGCGCTGATCGTGGGAGCCTTCGTCGGCGGCAACTTCGCCTCGACGCTGAACATGGCGGTCGGGACGCTGTTCCTGCTCAGCGGCTTCTACCACATCTTCGCGATCGGCCGGGGACCCAACCCGTTCGACTTCGGCGTCACCAACGTCTACTTCAGCTTCCTGATGGGCCTGGTGATCCTCACCTTCGGTATGTACGGCCGGGTCAGCAGCAAGCTGTCCCACGACAACCCGTACTGGGTCCGCCGCCACCCGCGCGAGGCGGCCCGGGAGCGTCTGGCTTCCCGGCGTGCCGCCCTCGAGGGCGGCTCCCGCGGCTCCACGGCCCTGCCGAAGGGCTCAGGGCCCCGCCACCGCCCCGCCTGACCCCGCCCGTCCGACCACGACACCGGTGCCGGTGCTCCCCAAGAGCACCGGCACCGGTGCGTGCGGGCCTCAGCCCGTCAGCTCGTCGAGCTGCTCGTCGCGCTCCGCCGCCGCCACCGGGCGGGTGCGCGGCGCGCGGGACATCACCAGCAGGCTGCGGGCCTCCACCACGACGTCGGTGCCGGCCTTGCGCTCGGACTCGTCCGGCTCGCCGAGGGGATCGGCGGTGTCGATGCGGACGGTCCAGCGCTCGCCGAACGCCGCGTCCGGGAGCCGGAAGGTGACCGGCTCCCAGTAGCTGTTCAGGAGCACCAGGAACGAGTCGTCGACGACCGTCCCGCCGTGCCGGTCGGGCTCGGTGATGGCGTCCCCGTTGAGGAAGACGCCGACGGTGTGGACGTCGCCGCGCCGCCAGTCGCCCTCGGTCATCTCGGCGGCGTCCGGCCGCAGCCACACCAGGTCGGGCACCGGCTGGTCCGCGTGGGTGACGGTGTCGCCGCGGAAGAAGCGGCGGCGGCGCAGCACCGGGTGCGCGGAGCGCAGGGCGATGGCCCGCCGGGTGAACGCGAGCAGGGCGCGCTGGTCCTCGTCGAGGTCCCAGTCCATCCATGCGGTCGCGTTGTCCTGGCAGTAGACGTTGTTGTTGCCGCCCTGCGTGCGGCCCAGCTCGTCGCCGTGGGCGAGCATCGGGATGCCCTGGGACAGCATCAGCGTGGTGAGGAAGTTGCGCTGCTGGCGGCCGCGCAGCTCCAGGACGCCCTCGTCGCGCGTCGGGCCCTCCGCCCCGCAGTTCCAGGACCGGTTGTGGCTCTCGCCGTCCTTGCCGTCCTCGCCGTTGGCGTCGTTGTGCTTGTCGTTGTACGAGACGAGGTCGCGGAGCGTGAACCCGTCGTGGGCGGTGACGAAGTTGATGCTGGCCCGCGGGCGCCGCCGCTCGTGCTGGTAGAGGTCGGAGGACCCGGTCAGCCGGGACGCGAACTCCGCGAGGGTGCCCTCGCCGGCCCGCCAGAAGTCCCGCACGCAGTCGCGGTACTTGCCGTTCCACTCCGACCACAGCGGCGGGAAGTTGCCGACCTGGTAGCCGCCGTCGCCGATGTCCCACGGCTCCGCGATCAGCTTGACCCGGCCGACGACCGGGTCCTGCTGGATCAGGTCGAAGAACGCCGAGAGCCGGTCCACCTCGTGGAACTGCCGGGCGAGGGTGGCCGCGAGGTCGAAGCGGAAGCCGTCGACGTGCATCTCGGTGACCCAGTACCGCAGCGAGTCCATGATCAGCTGGAGCACGTTCGGGTGCCGCATCAGCAGGCTGTTCCCGGTGCCGGTGGTGTCGTAGTAGTACCGCGGGTCGTCCTCGTTGAGCCGGTAGTACGAGGCGTTGTCGATGCCGCGGAACGACAGCGTGGGGCCGTTCTCGTTGCCCTCGGCGGTGTGGTTGTAGACCACGTCGAGGATCACTTCGAGGCCGGCCGCGTGGAGCGCCTTGACCATGGCCTTGAACTCGGTGACCTGCTCGCCGCGGGTGCCGCCGGCGGCGTAGGCGTTGTGCGGGGCGAAGAAGCCGATGCTGTTGTAGCCCCAGTAGTTCGACAGGCCCCGGTCGCGCAGGAAGCCGTCCTGCACGAACTGGTGCACCGGCATCAGCTCGACGGCGGTCACGCCGAGCGAGGTCAGGTGCTCGACCACCGCGGGGTGGGCCATCCCGGCGTACGTGCCGCGCAGTTCCTCGGGCACGTCCGGGTGGGTGCGGGTCAGCCCCCGCACGTGCGCCTCGTAGACGACGGTGTCCGCGTAGGGGTGGCGCGGCGGCCGGTCGTCGCCCCAGTCGAAGGCGGGGTCGACGACGACGGCGAGCATGGTGTGCCCGGAGCTGTCGGCCGGGTCGGGGCCGTCGCCGGCCCGCTCGAACAGCGAGGCGTCGTTGTCGATCTGGCCGTCGACGGCCAGGGCGTACGGGTCGAGCAGCAGCTTCGCCGGGTTGCAGCGGTGGCCGGCGGCGGGGTCCCAGGGGCCGTGCACCCGGTAGCCGTAGCGCCGGCCGGGGCCGACGCCCGGCAGGTAGCAGTGCCAGACGAAGCCGTCGACCTCGGTGAGGGCGACGGTCTCCTCGCCGCCGTCGTCGTCGAGCAGCACGAGTTCGACGCGGTCGGCGACCTCGGTGAACAGCGCGAAGTTGGTGCCCTTGCCGTCGAAGGTGGCACCGAGGGGGAAGGGGCGTCCGGTCCATTTGTCCATTCGGTCACCGTACGGACGGCCCGGGGCCCAGGTGGTCAACGTGCCCACTGCGGCGCGCGTGTCGCGTGGGGTCCGCCCGGGGTCGCCGCTCCCGGTCCGTCCGCACGTGCCCGCGCGGGCCCGCACGGACGACGACCGGGCCGCGGCTGCCGAAGCAGTCCGCGGCC